>JACQXX010000040.1 GCA_016208495.1 Acidobacteriota bacterium
GCTTCGCCCGCGCCCCTGCGGGGCGCGGGCGAAGCGGGGGAGCAACAAGGGGTGGCCTTTGGATCCGGTGGTAGGCCCAAAGCGGCCAACCGACCGGCTATCCGAACGGCACCGCTTCGCGGTGCAAGACCAAAACCTGGATGTCGCAGAACACGCCCCAGGAACTTATTTTTTAACGCTCCCTAAGTATTCCAAATCGCCATCTTTTTGGGTTTGAAATTGAGAAGCCATTCAGAATAAAGAATTGCTGGTTTTTTACCTCCGATCCCGGATTTGTGTTTTTTCTTCAAAAACAGCGCGTTGACTGGCCTTCAATTTGGGCCTAATGCTGCTTATCAATCTTGTCAATCAAAGCCGGCAACCATTTGAGTTTTTCAGCTAACGTGACGACGGCCAAAATCAGCAGCGACCCGCTGCATAACGAAACCAGCAGTATGGCGTAATATTGAACCGTCCAATAAAAAGCAACTTTCAGCCGGTGGGCCAGGGAAATCGAACTCACCCGAGTGGTTTCTTCCAGGAGGCTGAATCTGATGGTGCAAAATTCGTTTTCCTCGTCAAATTCACCCAGCGTCACGCCCAGCGACTGGATCTCGTTTTCGATCTCCAGAATTTTACTTTCCAAGTTGATCAATTCATCAATTTGCCCGCTCCGTCCCTTCAGGGCTGTCAGTCCCTGAATCGTCTTTTCCAACGAAGCTTTTTTAGCGTTGAGGCTCTTGTATTCGTTGGTTTTGTCGGTTTTATCAATCCGAATCGAAGTGATTGTGCCAATCACCTGAATCTTTTCAATGGCCGTGTCAAACTGTTCGGGAGGGACGCCAATCACCAGATTCAGCCGGCGGTTTCCAGCCAGGCCAAACCGCTGTTCAAACTGGATCAAGCCACGCTGGTCTTTGACCAGGGTTCGAACCCTGGGTTCATCCTGATCAAAGTGACGGGTGAGTGAATTGAGAGAAGCAATTTTTTCATATTTTTGATCAGTGGCCGCAGGTTGACCAGCCCCCTTGTCCACTTTTTCGCTGGCGTAGTTCCGGGCGGAGGTTTGAAATTCCTGATTCGAGGAACCAGATGGAAATGAGGATGACGACCCGGCGGGTCCAGACAGGTATCCGTACCCCAGGCGAGCCGCAAACAGCACGACAAATCCCAACCCCAGCCAAACAAAGCCTTTTTTCAATTTTGCCATCATTGGATACAATCTCCTTCCAGGTTGAACTTACCTTTTTCGGTAGCCTGATCAACCCTTGATTTTTAGATTTTAAAAACCGGTTCAGTGCCTTGTCTTCAGACGAGAGAGCTTTTCTTGCGTCTCACTCGTCACGGTTTACCCCTGAAGACGTTCCTCTGAACCGAGATTCATTTTTGAAATGCCATGGAAATTCGCTTGACGAATCTCTGTGACGAGCAATAGGGTAGGTTTTCTTCCTCAAGAACCGAATCCCGTTGTGTTTGAAGGCATGTTTGGCCCAGCATTGGGAAAGTTCGGTCTGATTCACAAGGAGATGGGAACACTATGATCGTTGCTGTTTTTAACCAGTCTGGTGGCGTCGGAAAATCAACCCTCACCCGTGATCTGGGGTATGAACTTCACACTCGTGGGCTCAAAACTCTGCTCATTGATGCCGACCCACAAGGAACCCTTGGGTTTTTCTTTGGAATTTACCCGCACGGCTGTCCAAAAACCGAAATGTTTTGGTCAGGGATTTGTGGTTCTGAAGACCCCGGCCAGCCGCCGATTGCTCAGGCCGAATGTGGGATCAGTTTGGGACTGGCCAATAAAACGCTGGTGGCGGATGAAATTCTCCTGATGCAGCAACATGACCCGGCCCGGTTATTGAGCGTGCTTGAACCGCTGAAAGAAATTTATGACTTTATTTTGATTGATTGTCCACCTCGAATTTCAGAACTGACGATTCAAATTCTGTTTGCGACCGATGGCCTGTTGATTCCAGTTCAAACTGAGGCCAAGTCGGTTATGATGGTCAGCGAAATCCAGGAAGAAATTGCCCGCGCCCAACGTCGGCGAAAAAACCTCAAGCTTCCCCAACTCAAAATCTTAGGCGTTGTTCCGACGCTGTATAATCCACAGCGGGTCCTCCATCGGCATCACCTCCAGGAAATCAAGGAAACGGTGTGTGATCATCTGGGCTATCACCTCTTTCCGCCAATTCGGGATTTAATCAGTCTGGCTGAAGCCGGGACCAAGGCCGTCCCGCTCAAACTCTATGATCCGAAGTGCAGCGTGAATGAAGACATTGCCCAAATTGCCACCATCATCGCTGGACAGGTGAAACTGAAAACCAGCTTGCGGGAGGTTGTAAATGGTTAAAAAGTTCTCGCGAGTGGTTCCTGACCAGCGTCAAAATGAAATTTTTTCAATCATTGGCACACAAGCCCAGGGAGAAAATGCTCACCGCATTCTCGAAGTGCCGACAAGCTGGCTTCGCCCCAACCCCTATCAACCTCGAACCCAGATTGAAACGGCTGAACTCGACCAGTTGGCGGAAAGCATCAAAGCCCAGGGGATCTTGCAACCCCTGATTGCCCGTCAGGAAAGCGAGCAGATCTTCACGGTGATTGCCGGCCACCGTCGCTGGAAAGCCGCTGAAAAAGCCGGGCTCACCGAAGTTCCCGTTCTGGTGAAATCTTCAATGACCGATCAGGATATGCGGTTGATTGCGCTGGTTGAGAATCTGCAGCGTGAAAACCTGCACCCGGTTGACGAAGTTCGGGCGCTGGCCGAACTGGTTCAACTCAACGCTTCGCAGGAACAAACCGCCCAGTTGCTCTCAATCCCACGCAGCACGCTGGCTGAAACCGTCCGACTGATGGCATTGGGTGAAGACCTCCTCAACCAGTGCCGCGAAATTCCAGGGCTGAGCAAACATACCCTTCGCAAAATACTGGCCCTTCCCGAGCATAAGCGCGCCGGGGCGGTTCGGTTGCTCCAACTTCAGGGAACGGCAAATTCCGAAACGCCTTCCAAAGAATCCCCTCAGGAGCCTCGAAAAAACCTCTTCCAGTTTCGAGACCGAACCAAATCAAAGGCCGCGTTTCAAATTGAGGTCCGCTTCCGAAAAAAAGAAGCCAACCCGGAGGAACTGATTGAAGCCCTTGAGAAATATCTGGAACAACTCAAAAAGGAAAATGTTGGAATTCCAACATTCCCGTAAAGCATTCAAATTCAGAGCATTGCAGGGAAAACAATTTTTTCTGTAAATTTTTCCGTGACGGGTTTCTTTGGAACAAGCTGAACCTGAATTTCCAATTCATCGAATCCATCATGGGAAAATTTACAGAAAGAAAAATGTTGGAATTCCAACATTCCTGTAACACATTTAAAATAAAAGAATTATCGGGAAAACAATTTTTTCGAATCGGAAGGTCTCCTGCTTCATTTGCTTGATTGTCGTGGGTGGCTTTGTGGCGTGGAAACAGCCACCCGCAATTGACCAAGGACTGTCTGTATCACTGATTCCCGTTTGCTTTCTCCAATCCCTGGCAACCGTTGCACAAACTGACGGGCGCTTTGTTCGGCCTGAGCTTCATTCCCGCTGGCAAGACTGGCCGCAGTGAGCGCATACCATCCGGTAAGACTGGTTCCGCCCGAAACCTCACAGGCACGTTGCGCATATTGAACCGCCTGCTCTGGCCGCTGAAATCCCGCTGGTCTGGGCGTAAGCAGGATCCAGGCGTATTCAGCCAGCTCAGATTCTTGAACCTGAAGTTGATCCAACTGTGTTTTTACATCCATCGGTTTTGAGTCCGTGGTCATTTGGGCCAAAATTCCCAGGCTTTGAAGCTGTTCCATCCTGACCTGGTGATTGGCCGGGTGGATCGCACTGGAATTCTTTCGAATTTGATAGCCGGCTTGGGCATAGCTGAAAGCACGATCCAGATGGCCAGTGTCGTGGGCGACCAGCGCCATGGTTTCATTGGCATCCGCCTGAATTTGACGAATTAGCAGGTTTTCGAAATCTTTCGCCACCAAAATATTGATCAGGTTGAGTGAATCCGTCAGGGATTGCGAAGCTTTCACGATCTGGTTTGTCTTTAGAAAAGCCGTTCCCAGCCAGCGCAGGGTTAAGGCCATAAGAATTTTGTACTCAGTATTTTCAGGGTCGGCAACCAGTAACTTTTGAAATCCGGATCGGGCGTGCTCAAGTGTTTCAGTCGCCTGGCGCAAATCACCACGCTTCAATTGCAGTGTTCCCTGGTGGAGCAAACATCCAGCATATTCACGATGCGCCCGTCCTTGTGCCAGCGGAGCTGATTGAACCTCTTCAAATGATTGATGAACCAGGAACTGGCTGAATTCAAGCGCTGATTGATACAGTTCTTTTGACCAGGTAGCGGTGCCGGTTCGTTTCCATTCCAGGTCGCCAATGGCTTCAAACGTCAGTGACAACCCCATATAACTATTAGCCAACCCTCGTCGGAGTTGAGGATCGGCTGGGTTTTGGGCTGCCAGTTGTTTTCGCAGTGCCAGCGCTTTTTGAAAATAGTTGAAGGCAGTGACCCAATCTTGTTGAGCGCGTAATTCCTGACCGCTCCGGGCATACGAATTTGCCAGCAACCGTTGGGCATTCACCGGTGACGGAGACTGGTTGACGAGGCGTTCAAGGATGGTTTGCGACTGTTGAAGGCACTGCCGGGCAATTGCTGATTCTCCCTGCAAAGCCAGGATTTCCCCCAGGCGCTCATATGAGGTCGCCAGTTCAAGCTGGATTGAAACATTGACCGGTTGTGCCGTGGCAAGTTGGGTCAATAAGACAAATGATTTTTGATAGTTTTGCAACGCGCCGGTGGTGTCTCCGAGGTTGGCGACAAAAGGCCGGCCCTGGACATCGCCGATTTTGCGGTACGCCAGTGCCAGTTCAGTTTTTAAGGACACATCATCCTGAGATTCCCTGGAAAGGCGGTCGAGGTAGGTAACGGCTTCCTGGACCAGTTCACGCCGGGCAGGTGTTGACCCCGGTAGTTTCTCGATTTCATCGTGGAAATGAAACACCAGCTTACTGGCCAGGGCTCGGGTATCCTGGGTTCGAGCCAGCGAAACTTGACGCTGGATCTCTGCCTGTCGTGCCTGCCAGAAGGCGATTCCAGTCCCGCTGACCAGCGACAGACTAATACAGGTGGTGGCCACAATCTGCACGGCATACCGCTTGAAAAACTTTCCGGCGCGATATCCCAGTGATGGATACCGGGCCCGGACGGGCCGACCGTGCAGAAATCGAGCGATATCCTCTGAAAACTGTTCGACTGAGCTGTATCGCGCGGCAGGTTCTTTGCTCAATGCCAGCATCACGATATTGTCCAGATCACCCATCAGTCGGCGTTTACGCTGCCTGTACTCAGACAATGTCACGGGGAGGGCCTGACTGGGTTTGAGCGGTTCACTGTCACATACCAGCCGCTGGATTTCCACGACGCTTGCTTTTTGAATGGGATAAGGAAACTGACCTGTCAAAAGCTGAAACAGCAACACCCCGAGGGCATACACATCCGAAGCCGTCGTGACAGCTTCACCTCGAATCTGTTCCGGGCTGGCATAGAGCGGTGTCAGGAACCGCTGATTGGTTCGGGTTAACCCAGGCGGCGGCAAGGTAATGGCGCTTGATTGATCTTCAGCCTGTAAGACTCTGGCAATCCCGAAATCAAGCAATTTGGGTGTGCCGTCAGCCAGTACCAAAATATTGGAGGGCTTAATGTCCCGATGCACCACCAGATGCCGGTGGGCATACTGAACCGCGTCACACACTTTTTGAAACAACCGAAGCTGGTCTGAAATACTTACCTTGTTTTGCCGGCAAAATTCATCAATCGGCAGTCCCGACACCAGCTCCATCACAAAGTAAGGTAATCCGTCGCTGGTGGTGCCTCCGTCATAAAATCGGGCAATATATGGATGTTCCAGGCTGGCCAGGATCCGGTATTCGGTCTGAAACCGGCACACAATGGCCTCGGTATCCATTCCACGTTTGAGAATTTTCACCGCCACGGATTTGCCGCCGGGAACCTCTTCGTGACAGGCTTCAAACACCACGCCCATTCCGCCTTGACCAATTTCACGAAGCAATCGGTATTTTCCAACCCGGTGTCCACCTGGGTAAATGAAGGGGTGAGCCGTGGGTTCTCGGGCGATCAAATCCAGGCCGACGTCAAACACCGGTGTGTGATCGAGCAACCCGGCGGAGCGAACATGCGCGGCAAGTAACTGCCCCAATTGGTCCTGTACTTCACGGTCATCGTCGCAGGCGTTGAGAACCCAGGTTGCTCGATTGGCAGTGTCAACTTCGAGGGCTGCCAGAAACAATTCGCTCAGTCGTTGATGTTGTGCGGCATCCATAACAACCTTGAATCTGGGGGTTCAGGGTTTAGGGTTCAGGGTTCAGGGTTCAGGGAAAAAGACACAAAGGACGAAAAGGACATAAATTCGAAGACCCGGAACCCGGACAAGATGACAGGGTGACAAGTGACAAGGTGACAAGATGATTTTTTCATCCCTCATCCTTCATCCCTCATCCCTTAAAGGACCCGGAACCCGGAACCCTATGGTAAGGTCCTTCGGATTTCATTCGCCAGCCAGGCACGAGCCACGCTCCAATCACCGTGAACCGTGCGCGGGCTGACACCGAGGACTTCACTAATTTCATCGGTATTCAGACCGCCAAAAAACCGCAACTCCACAATCTGGCTTTGTCGCGGTGAAAGCTGGGCCAGACTTTCCAGTGCATCATTGAGCGCAAGCAATTCAAAGTTCTTTAAATCAAGGATTTCAGGTGTCTCGGCAACCGAAATTTGAATGGTACCGCTCCCACGTTTGGATGCATCGCGGGCGCGGGCGTAATCCACTAAAATCTGGCGCATCAAATGGGCGGCCAGTCCAAAAAAATGAGCCCGGTTTTTCCAATCCACCCCTTGAAAATCCACCATTCGAAGGTAAGCTTCGTGAACCAGAGCCGTGGTTTGCAATAAATGATCAGACCGTTCCCGCTTGAGCTGGTGGCTGGCTAACCGGCGCAATTCATCATACACCAGCGGCATCAAGCGATCTCGGGCAGCTTCATCACCATTGCTCCAGGCAATGAGCAACTGGGTTATTCCTCCGGGTGAAGATTCCACTCATTTCCTCCGATCAAAAAGTGTCCAGACTGAAAAAATTTTTTGTGAAGGTTTGCAGGTTTTGTACCTGGTTTGCGCATGACTTAGTGAAAGCCAGAATTTCAGACACTCATCTCAGTTTGTGTCATCAACCCCCAATTCGCTTATCCACAGCCAGATTGTGGAAAACCATCTGGATTGAAAAAAATTTCTTTCTTTTTATACCAACGGTTAAAAAATGAATTTCGCAAGAAGCCAGATTGTGACAATTGCCAGCAACTACAATACATATCACACCAACCAAATCACATTTTTCAAGTTTCATCCACCGTGGCGCAGTTTGGGCTTTTCAACTTAACCAACACTTCTCTCCAGCAAAATGCTTTCAGAACAGCATTTCAGGGAGGAAGGTAAGGCAAAGTGGAGATAAAGGATTGAATGGTAAAAAAAGGTACAACTGACTTATAATACGGAAACGCATGGTCTGCAAGTGTTTTTGAAATCAGTTTTCGAACCTTAAATCCCACTCAAGGAGCGCACCCACCACTATGGCACAACTCAAATTTGACCACACTACTTTTTTTAATGGATATCGCGATGAGTATGGCAGGTTAACCCAGGAACAGGTTGACGGGTTGGAAAGTCTCCTGACGGCGATTGAAGGTGATGCCGCCATCAGTGATATCCGGTGGGCGGCTTATATGCTGGCAACTGTCAAACACGAATGCGCCGACCGCTGGCAGCCCATCACGGAATATGGCTCGGTCTCCTATTTTGACAAATATGATGCCGGGACAGAGCTTGGCCGCCAGTTGGGAAACACCCAGCCGGGAGACGGATACAATTACCGTGGTCGGGGGTATGTGCAACTCACTGGCCGGGCCAACTACGCCAAAATGGATGAGGAATTGAATTTGGGAACAACTCTGATTGACACCCCGGATAAAGCCCTCGACCCAGGAATTGCCTATCAGGTGATGTCAGTCGGGATGCGAAACGGCTTTTTTACCGGCCATAAACTCAGTGACTACATTTCCGGCTCCAAGTGTGACTACAACAATGCCCGACGCATCATCAACGGCCTGGATCAGTACCAGTTGATTGCCGGATATGCCATCAAGCTGGAACAAATCCTCAATCAGGCACTGGTTGGGTAATACTATTTATGATTTGGGGGTTTGGTATCTGCCTTGAAAGTGGCCTTCTGATCAAAAATTGAACCTGTAAGTTTTTTAGAGAACTGGTTGCGAGCTTTCTTCTCCGCCCAATCGAGAAAAAATCAACTCCCTGAAGCTGAATTCTTGTGATGCGTCTCGACGAGAAGGTCACCTCTTCAGTCTTGGACAAATATTTTCAATTGGCTTTAACTAATTGACAACATAGGCTTTGCTCTGACTTCAAAACTCGTAACCAGTTCAATGATTGTAGGGCAGTTTCGCAAAATTTCTTGCAAAACATCTGTGTCTTGCCTCAAGTCACAAATTGAATAAGGAGACAAAATGAATCACCCCCCCCAAACAATTATGCTTGGAGATGTTGAGTTTTTAAACGGCAGCATTATTGTACTCAATGCGTGTGACAATGGGTATGTTCGAGTGGTGGGACCCGACGACAAGCGGGTTCTCAAAAGTGGTGCGAACACCATTGATGAAAACAGTTGCTTGTTCCAACTTTGGATCATTGATTCTAACACCATTGTGCTTCAGGATTGTGCACTGGGCCACTACGTATCACCAGCAGTGGATGATTGGAAACTAACAAGTCTTTTAAATGAAATCGACAAATGGTGCTACTTTACACCTGAAAACGGTGAAAACGGCAGCATCGCTCTGAAATCTGTGGTAGTAGGGAAATATGTATCCGTTATTGGTGTAGACGACTTGTATGCCACAAAGGATAGTCCTGAAAAACCATGGTGTTTCTTTGTCCCAACACTTCAAGAGAAACTGAGCTTTACCTTTACTGACATAGTCTATGCAAACAACCCTGATCCGAAACAGGATGGTGCCACACCTCTTGACATCATCGCTACAAACGTTATTAAAAACCCAACACAAGTTGAAATACAGTCAATCCAAACAGCTAGCTTGTCAAAACAATGCACCTTCCAATGGTCATTGACCCAAACTTTAGCTATTGGCACCACCGTTGGCTTCAGTGCGGAAGCTCCAGGTTTTGGGGGTGTTAATGCCGAGGTTACTGCGAGCCTCACGCTTGAAAAAAATCAAAGTTACACCGTAACTGAGACCAAAGAGTATTCTTTCTCCGAGACATTCATAATCCCAGCCAATACTGGAGTGAAAATTCACGTTTACACAGATTGGGATGATAATGTGGATGTTCCTTTCACATTGAAAGTTCGGGTTCAGGGTACATCCGGTAAGGTAACCCTCAATAGAAACCAGATTATAAAATTGCTGCGGGATCAAGGGTTTGACGGAAAGATTGTTGATGACGAAGCCCCTGATCCTGATCCTACATCGTGCCTTGCTGCTATCGAAGGGGTCTTCCGTGGAGCTTACGGGGTGAAAAAAACCATTGAAACCAGCAATGTACCACTTGATTCTCTTACTTAACCCAAGTTGTGGAGTAGGAAATCTCAGACAAGAAAGCTTCAATCAGGCGCTGGTTGGGTAGGTCAATTAGTACCGTTCAGGTGAGTGGCCTGGAACGCACTGAACCCACCTGCTGATGTAGGTGATACTGACAATGGTCTGTATTTTGGGAATACTAGGTATCAGGTGGTCTCAATGAACTTCTTTGCTGATGTGGATGCCCTGTGGCGCCACTCAACGGGTGATCCGCAGGTGGGAATTGCTATCCTGGATGGGCCAGTGGATGACACCCATCCCTGTTTTGTCGGGGCAAACCTGACCAAAGTGGAAACCCTGGCGACTGGCCATCATTGGGTTGCCCATCACGGCACGCACATCGCCAGTATTCTCTTTGGTCAACCTGGAAGCCCGGTCCGAGGAGTGGCACCACAGTGCAAAGGGTTCATTCTTCCAGTTTTTCAAACCGCCGCGACTGGTCTTCCAACCTGCAGTCAAATTGACCTTGCCCGAGCGATTTACCGGGCGGTTGAACTTGGTGCACAGATCATCAATATCAGCGGCGGTCAGCTTACGCCTTCGGGTAAAGCGGATCCTATTTTGACCAAAGCTGTTCAATTTGCTTCAGAAAATGGAAGCCTCATTGTGGCTGCGGCTGGAAACGATGGATGTGAATGTTTGCACATTCCAGCAGCCCTGCCCTCCGTGCTGGCCGTTGGCGCTGAAAACTCCCTGGGTCAGCCGCTTGAGATGACCAACTGGGGCAAAACCTATCAAACACAAGGCATTCTGGCGCCGGGAGAAAATATTTTAGGCGCGGTTCCTGGCGGGGAAACAACGCTCAAAAGCGGAACCAGTTTTGCCACGGCCATTGTGTCAGGCGTGGCAGCCTTGTTGCTCAGCCTTCAACATCGTCTCGGACGCCGGCCTGATGCAAAAGCAGTTCGTCAGGCACTTCTTACCAGCGCCACCCCTTGCCAACCATCAACCACACCTGATTGCCGCCGGTTTCTCGCCGGAAGCCTCAACATTCGAAGCGCACTCGCCACCATTCACAAAGGAGGAACAACCATCGTGTCAGAACACCAGACACCAGATGATGCCATTCAATTTCGTGGGGACAGTCCGGCTGAACTGAGTCGGTCAGAGCCACAACCAATCTCCACGTTCCATCAACCACCAGCCATCACCACTTCAGCCGGAAGCCTGTCTCTGTCCGGTGCCTGCGGATGCCAGGCCCGAGGATCGCTGGTCTACGCCCTGGGGTCGCTTGGCTACGACCTTGGATCTGAAGCCCGCAAGGATTCACTGACTCAGGCCATGCCCGGTGAGGATACACCGCATAACCCCAACCAACTCTTGCACTTCCTTGATAAACACCCCTGGGAAGCGTCTTCCTTGATCTGGACACTGAACCTAGATGCCACGCCGATTTATGCGATTCAGCCAAATGGCCCGTTTGCGGGTGTCGCCTATGAACGACTGCGCTCGTTTTTGAGCCATCAGGTACATCAGGGCGTTGAGCGAATTTCAGTGCCCGGTACGCTTTCTGGCAGTGTGCGATTGCTCTCAGGTCAGATGGTGCCGGTGATTGTGCCTGAAATCCGTGGCATGTTTAGCTGGACAACTGCGGCTCTGGTGCTGGCGGTCCTTGGTGAAGCACCGGACGTGGATGAAGAACTCGAAGAGTTTAATCGCAAACTTCGCAGTCTCAGGAACTTCCTGGAACGCATCTATTTTGAGTTGCGCAACCTGGGGGTGAGTCCGGGCGAACGGGCCATCAATTTTGCCGCCACCAATGCCTTCCAGATCGAACGGGTTTTTGAGCGGGCATTAAACGATGACCTGGAACTCGACACCATCAGCGTCGAAAAAAGCCAGATTTGCCGGCCTGATTCGGATTGCTGGGATGTCAAACTGCAATTTTTCGATCCGGAAAAACAGCACCAGCGAGCCCGTCGAGTGTTCCGGTTTACGGTTGACGTCAGTGACCTGGTCCCGGTCACGGTTGGGCCAGTCCGGTCATGGTCGGTGTATTAAACCTGTTGGGCCATACGCGCCAGGATAAGAAACCTTGTGTCCTTTCTGTTGGTATTGAATGACGCTCTTGTCGGGCTTGGGGCGCGTCCTGGCCGTGACCGTGGGCTTCGCACCACGGCTATTGAACAAAACGACCCTGCGGGCCTGAAATCCTTATCCTGGCGTTTATGCGGTTCAGGTGTTCAGGGTTTAGCGCAAGATAATCCAGCTTGAGCGGTATCTGCTGGTTCCCCAGTCCTCATCTTGAGTGGGATCAAATCACTTCATCGCCTCAAACCCTGAACCCGATTTCATTGGGATCTTATTTTCTTCCATGTCCCTAAAGGTGACTTCCATATCATTTCATTTACAGGAGATTTCAATATGTTCCTTCCAGTTCAAGCAAAACCCGTTTCCCGGAAAACCCAAACCGTGAGCCACCATCATTTTTCAACTGAAACAGGCGTCACACTTTCTGCAGACTGTGCAACTAATCCTTGTGGTGTTGGAACTGGTCTTTTATGTTGTAACGGGACAGGCCAGTTTCGAGATGAACATACCTGCTGTGACGTCAAAAAATATTATTGTACAAGAAACGGTTATGGTGTCCCGTATTGCCAGCCAATTCCTTCCAACTAAAACAATCTGCCCCTTCTCCATTTGTCCTGGCAACCTGAACCGAAGACAGAGGGCGTTATGGGACTCTCAATTGTTGAAAAGAAGCGGGAAATCGGAAGTTCACGTTTTGAACTCGATATTCAGTGGGTTCTGGATGGTCCCCATCGGAACGGGTTGCTGGTTCAGAAAGTCACCCGAAATGACAGGCAACTCCAGTCGTTTCAAAATGTGACCAGCACAGCCACGGTCTATTGGGAAGCCTGGGTCATTCAGGACTATAAGGTCTATGGGGTGAACCCTCTCGACCGTGAGTTAATTCTTTTGTCTGGAAATGTATATCACGATACATTCGCCGGTCCGGCATCAGGGGTCGGAGGGACAAGAATCATCGGGGATGTCTACTGGATTGATAAAGACAGTCCTGATTACCTCACAGTTTTGAACCGGATGCCTCCGGGAGGAGTACCGGACGCGGCGTTTCTGTTCTCGACCTACAACAACCCATTTGACGGTGTAGTGCCGACATTGCTACGAACGAGAGATGAATTCTTTTTGTACGAGGTTTTTTAAGTATGAATTGCGGGCTCTGCGATACAAACAAAGATCTGGTCCGCCTGAATTGCGGGCAAGGGTTGCATCTTCTCTGTGTTTCCTGCAACAACCAGTTGTACAACACACCTCTTCGAGATGGAGAGAATCATGATGTGCCAGGAACCCATACGACCAGATGCCCTTTTTGCCGTGCTCAGTCAGTGGCACTGGTGGATAGATCCCTGGTCCCCAGACCTGTCCTGTTGAACCTGCGTCAAACCATCGGAGTCACGGTTGACCGATACGTTCGCCCTCTTTATCACGGGTTGCCGCCTCCCGTGAATAACTAATGCCAGTCTGTAGTCAGTAATGCCAGTTAAGAGTTGAAGCCGTTTTGGTTCTCAGCCCACGAAGTGGGCGCCGGCTCGTAGCCCAGGGCGAGTCTTCGAGCCCTGGGAATCCGGCCCCATAAGCGCCAGGATAAGGATTTTAGGCCCGCAGGGTCGTTGTTTAATAGCCGTGGTGCGAAGCCCACGGTCACGGCCAGGACGAAACCCAATACCGGCAAGGGCGTCGTTCAATGCCAACGGAAAGGACACGGGGTTTCTTATCCTGGCGTGTATGGAATCCGGCCCTCCCCCATCTTTTCCCCGCCCGACCATCCGCCGCCGTAGGCCGCGGATGGTCGGGCGGGGCGATGAGGCAACTTTTCCCAGGGTTGCACCCTGGGCTACAAGCCTTCCACCCGCTTCGCGGGTTCAAATCCGCTCATTTTTTCAACTCTTCACTGGCATCAGTAGTCAGTAAAAACCTTACAGGAAATTTCCAGACATTTTAACCACGGAAAACACGGAAAGAATCAAGCATTTACCAAATCCAATCTCCGGCTACGCTCCGGCGCCCATCCGGGCGAAAAACGACCTTTCCACACCGGACGGATTCTCTTTCAATTGTGCCCAGCAAGCTGGTGATAAAATCACCTTAACCCTTGGAGGAATTTCAGTATGCATTTACCTATCCAGTCAAAGCCCGTCAATCGGCAATTTGTTCCAGGAACAGCATTTATAGGAGACACGGCAACTGGCATTCGGCCCTCTGGATACACCGAAGCCACGGCCTACATCGGCAAAAGCGCACCTTCCCCTTGTCCAAGAGATTGGACCTCTTCCGACACCTCGGAAGGTTGTTCGGAGGGTGCCTGCAGCCAGGCTCAAACGAAGGCCATCAACCTCTTAAACAAGCGACTCGACACCAATCCGGATAAACGATATGCCGATTGTAAACAGTATGTATATGCCAAAACAGCCTGTACAAAGCATGATTGTTAACCCCTGTTTACAAAAGGCCGCCTGAAAACTTCAGGAAGATTGAACCCGGATGCCATTTCATTCCTGACTCAAGCCTGAAAACCCTGACCTGTTTGTGAATGTTGTATTCACCTGGGCCAAAAACTGTCTCAATCAGCTACCTATACAAAGGAGAAAGTCATGAGTTCCATCACCATCATCAATGGTACCAATGAAAATGTCCGCATTGCCGTATTCAAGAAACCGTACAAACAAGCGACGTTCAATACGATTGCGTGGCGGATCGTCGCCCCTCCGCAGGGCGGGTTGACCCGAGTTCCCGTTCCTACGAATTATGAGGTTTTTGTCAACTATTCGTTCATTGCCAACGAACGAAACGACCCAAGCGGCGGGAATCAGACGACCAAACTGCCGATTGATTCAACCACTGGCCGGTTCATTGTCAATTCTTCCCGAACCAACGACGGTCAAGACATGGTGGCTTCCATCGAACAGTCCTACACCGAACTGGTGCTCAATGAAATGCGCATCGAGAACCAGGCCGGGTTTGGGGTGTGGGGACACATCACCATGGATGGAGACGATGTTTACCCGCCACGGGTGATTTCGCCAGGTCGCGTGCTGCTCGAAGATTTGCGTACCCCGCTCTTCCTGGCGGTGGTTGATTTGTTCATTTCGCAGGGAGACCGCATTGTCCAGGAAGAAATCAGCATGACTCCGGTGGCAGTATTGATTGGGAGCACTGTGACGGTGACCGGTTCACAGTTTGATGGATATTCCATTCGCTAAAACTTCTACCTGGCGGTTTGATCGCCTTCAACCCACGTATGATTGCAAGCAACGAACTGGAATCGAGCTGTGGTGACTCCAGCGAGTTGCTTGCCATACTTTCTCACGATTGGCAGATCTCCGGCCATCATCACCTGTGGTGTGCCCGGACAGGAGAAAGGGTCGCTTATGGCTACGGACTGGTATTCACTGGATTTTGATTTATTGACGGTCAACTGGCGGCTGCGAAGCTCAAACGAGGCGTTTAAAGTCGAGGTGTTCCTGGAAGGGTTTGAATTCCTGGAAACGATCATCAACGGCAAACAAAGCACGCTTCGGTTCAGCATCAAAACCGAAGATGGGAGCACCACTTATAAAGGAAAACTGGTGGTCATCCAGCCGCAACCGACGACCTCGCCTTCCACGTCGAGTACTACCACGGGTGAGTTACCAGCTCCTCCGTACCTGTATATTGCCCTCAACTGGCCGGGCAGTTCACAGGAATACTGGTATCAGTTATACCCGACTGACCAAACGGCCTCTGCGGGAAAGCCGAAAACGCCGCCGCAACCGGTAACGCCTCCAAACCAGATAACCGGAGTATCCCAGCCCGTCACCCCGCCGCCCCCGCCGGCGACAACTCCACCCCAGCCAGGAGCCGTGACACCTCAACCCGTGGCGCCCTCATCTCAGCCGACGACACCAGCTCAACCAGCCGAAAGCAGCCCGCCAGCAAGCACAACTCCAGTTCAACCAGAGAACCCGAATCCACCACAGCCGGTGCCCGTGCCCTCGCCAGTAACACCGCCACCTGCGGCATCACCAGGAGACCAACCATCCTCGCCGCCCCAGGCAACCGGGGCGACGGCTTCACCAGATCCGGCACCGACAGCGCCAACGATTGGATTGCTCCCGAAAAAACGTGGGAAATCCTAATCTGTATCAGCCCATAGCAATTTGGAATGAAATCCCCCTCTTCGAAAATAGTCACGTGATTCAACCAACTAAACTTCGTGAACTACTGACTACTGACTACTGACTACAAACTGGTATAAGCGACAAGGCATATCCATATGAAAGCCAAAGACTGGTCTTCAAAAAGCTTTAATGGTGTGGTGGTTCGCTGGCGCTTGATTTATTCCAGGGACGGGTTTCAGGTTCAAATTGGATGGAAAGGCGTCACGTTTGTTGAAACCATCGTGTCCAGCGAGCAGAGCGTGCTTCCATTTAGCATCCGCAGTACAGACGCTGATTTTCTGATTGCCATCAGCGGCGTCATTCAGTACCAGCCGGGACCAACCCTCACCCTGCTTGATTTTAAATACCCGGAAGGCTACCTGAAAAAGTGCACGCTGGTGCCATCAGAGCCAGACGAACCCGACACACCCGATGACCGGCCATCAGATATTGACTCAGGTGAATTGCTCCCAGCGGAAGTGCTGGTTGATTCAGAACCGCATTCTGACCTGTTTCCTTATTTATATTTGAGAACCTGGCCGACGATAAGCCCAGAGACGCTCCAACAGAGATTTATTCAATATGCGGGCCCACTCCAAAGCCCACCATTTGACACATTGTACGGTATCCTCGTGTATTTTAAGAATTTGCAGAATCGCGAGGCGATGGAGCAGGAAGCTGTGGCTTTTATTGAAGGCGCTCCGCCCTTTGACCGTGGCCAATACATCCGGCATGTGAGCCAGATACAAACTCCGCTCAACCATTTCCCAGCGTTTTATGCCCGGTTATGTCAGATGGAGCCGCTCGATTTTGAAACCCTCAAATGTGAAATCGAGAGCCAGTTTGGATTCTCAACCTGGAGTGAAGTCACCACTTATGTTCTTGAAAATCAAGACTATCTGGCTGAACAAGACCGCGTCTGGCAAAACGTGTTTGCGTTGTTGATCGTGTCGGGGTATCGCCCGGAATTGCTCGATGACCTGATTCGCATCCTCGTAGTGTGCAATTTGATTGAAAATCTCGCCCTGAGCCCAGTCACTGAAGGCATCACGTCGCATCAAATCCGCGAATGGCTCAAGGCGACGATTCTGCTCCCAGAGGCGGTGTTTCCATTGCCGGCCTATCCTCAATCGCCGCCGGTTTCGCTGTCTGGAAAATACGGGCTTCCGGGTGCGAAGACTCAAAACTGGATTGAACCCTATGCAATTGCGGATTTGCAGATGGTTCGCCAGCGGATTGTGAAATATCAGCTTGGGGAAGTGGCCTATATTGAAAACATTCTCAAAGGTGAACAAAAGAAAACCACCCGCCGCAAACTCAACCGGGTGAAAGAAACGATTTCCAACGCCTCCACGCAAACCACTGATCTTGAAGGCCAGGTGCGGGGAACCCGAACCGACCTGATCAATGAAGTTCAGAAAACCCTGGCGCAAAACACGGTAACCACCAATTTCGGTGATAATGGCCTGCAAACCACCTACGGCCCACCAATTACCGCCACGGTCAAGGGCAGTTGGACGGTTGAGACTGGTCCGCATACCAATCTGGAGACGACCGCCCAGTATGCTCGCGAAATCACCACCCAAACCGCTCACCGAATTGCCCGTCAGGTGAGCCACACCCGGACCACCCTTTCCTTTGATGAAACTGAAGATATTTCGGTCCATCGGTTTGATAACCGGCAGGGAAGTCAGAATGTCCGTGGAATTTACCGCTGGGTCAACAAAGTGTACTCGGCGTTTGTGGTCAATTATGGCCATCGGCTCCTGATTGAATTTTCGATTCAGAATCCAGCTAAATTCTTCATCCAAAGCAAATTGCACACTCAAGGCGTCTCGCTGGTGGAACCGGTGTTACCTGAAGGATTTACCTTTCAATCCATCACTCGTGACAATTACGCCATGCTGGCGGCTCAATTTGAGGTGAAAAACCTGACTCCGCCGCCACCGTCACTGTTGATTTCAGCAACTACTTTTTCGGACGGAGAGCCGGTTACGGCGCGGGAAATTGCCATCCCAGACGGATATGAAGCTGAAACCGCCTATGTCATCTATGTGCTTCCGAAAGATGAGGCCAGCCTCAAACTCGTCGGACTGGTTGGAAGAAACTCTTTTGAATGTGACGCAACCCAACCTTCTGGAATCAAGTCGTTTCCACTGAACCAGGAACGAAAAAATGTTCCGGCGGCGGCCACCTGCCACGTCGAATTGACCTCACCGCCACAAATGATTGAAAGCGCCTATCTGGTCAATATCGAAATTGAATGCCGACCCACGGCGGAATGCTTTGAGGACTGGCAACTCAAAACCTATGCCGAAATGATGCAGGGATACACCCGCCAGCGAGCGGCATACTATCAACAGGAAGGCGTGGGCGTCCCAAAAGACAAGCTCCGTAACCCGCTGGCATTGCGGGAAATCGAGAAAAATGAACTCCGACGAAATTGTTTCAAACTCTTGTTGGATCAATTTCAAAAGCTCGTTGGGGGCACCTCCGACCCAGACGAACCAACCCCAGCCGAAGTGAATGAACCCCGCTATCTTCAATTTTTTGAGCAGGTGTTTGAATGGAATGAAATGGCCTATTCGTTTTATTCCAGCCTTGCTGGTCAGCCGTCGCTGCTCCCGGCGGCCCAAATGATATTGAATCTGATTCCGGAGGCGGATCAGCTTTTTACGATGTTCCTGCAGGCCAAAAGCGCGCGCATCCTGGTTCCAGTTCGCCCAGAATGCACCCTGCCGCTGTTGTATTATCTTTCTTCTGGGTTGATTTGGGTGGGGCAACCAGCTTTAACGCCTTGTTTTGAACAGGTTGTCTCAATTGTGAATGAGTACAAAACTCTGTTTGACCATAAACATCCTGACCCGCCAGCCAGCAAACCGTGGGAAATTATCATTCCCACCTCAATGGTCATGCTTCAGGACACTTCGGAGTTACCTAATTTCCAACGGAAATAAAATGGTTTCGGGTTCGGTGCTTCTGTACTTCCGAGGTCAAAAGACAAAAAGGACCAAAACGACGAAAACGACATAAATTTCGAGAACCCTGAACCCTGAACCAGACTAACCTGCCTATGATTTTTCCAATTCCATTTCCACCACTTCCACAACCAGTTCCAGGGTTAACCATCCCGGCAATGGGCTTTCAAGTTCCGGTTGGGGTTGTTGTGGCCTTTGCCGGAGCACTTACCGATAGTCAAAGCGGCTCATCATCAAATCAGCAGTCACCAGATCTGGCAACACTCCTGGAATCACAAGGATGGCTCGTGTGTGATGGCAAATCAATTAGGATTGCCCAGTATCCAGAATTATATCTGGTGATTGGAAAAGTATATGGTAAAGGCAATCAGGATGATGAATTTTGCCTTCCTGACTATCGAGGGTACTTTTTCCGAGGCGTGGATGGAGGCACCGGGCATGATCCAGATGCTTCGAACCGAAAACCACAACCTTCAGGAGTCATGGCACCAGATAAAGTTGGTTCAATCCAGGAAGATGCACTCCAAAAACACGACCATATTTATCAAAAAAATACGGCGCCACTCCCAGTTCAAGGCGGGGCGGCAGAGGCACCATTGATTGCCACTCAACCCGTTTTGACAGAAAACGGCCCAACCAACAGTTTGTCTCCACCTGGTACCGTCAAGGTCAGTGACACTGAGACCCGGCCAAAAAATGTGTATGTCAATTACCTCATCAAATCAACGATGGCGCCCAATCCGAATTTTTCGGCCATTCTGGGCGTGATTCCGCTGATGAATGACGATCTGTAAGATCAGTTTGTAGTCAGTAGTCAGTAGTCAGTAGTTCGTTAAGTTTATTTGATTGAATTATTTGACTGTCTGTCTAACACTACAGCGAGGTTTCGGTTGTAACCTGCGAAGCGGGTGGAAGGCTCGTAGCCCAGGGTGGAGTCTTCGAAACCCTGGGTTGACGGTCATTCCCAATTTCTCCCGCCCCACCGGCAACCGCCTACGGCGGTTGCCGGTGGGGCGGGAGGGAGGTTGGGCCGTTGGTCTCAGGATTGCACCCTGGGGTAGTATTAGGGTAAGGCTAAATCATTGAAAAAACTGTATTTCCCTCAGCCCTTAGCCCGATACCCTTAGCCCCAAATGATATAACGGCACCGTCACCCTGGCGAGGTTGCCCCAAACCAGCTTTGCTCCTGGAGGACTGGCAATGCATTCCACTGAAAAAGAAGCACTTGTCCGGGCACTGGCACATCTTGGGCGGAGAGGAATCAGGCCAAACAACCACCTTCAAGTTCCGTTGTCAGACCCGATTCCAATTCAATCTCCGAGAGTGAACCAGCTTGAACCGACCTCAACTTCCGATCCACTGGTGAGTTGCATCATGCCCACAGCCAATCGCCCGGTGCTGGCGCTTCAGGCAATTCACTATTTTTTAAAGCAAACTTATCCAAACCGGGAATTGATCATTATTGACGATGAGCCCGGTCATCTGCGCGAGAAGCTACCTGCCGACTCAGGTATTCAGTATTTGACCGTTCCAGTTGGAACCACCATCGGGGCGAAACGAAACCGTGGATGCGAAGTCGCCAGAGGTGTGATTTTTGCCCAGTGGGACGACGATGACTGGTATGGCACTGACCGCTTGAAAGTTCAGGTTGAACCAATCATTCGCCAAACAGCCGACATCACCGGCTTTCACGACACGATTTTTTTTGATTTGGAACGGTGGGAATTCTGGAAATGCAATCCAACCCTGCACCGACATATGTTTGTGGAAGACGTTCCGAGCGGTACGCTGGTCTATCATCGGCGCATTTGGGAAAAGCTGACCCGCTACCCAAATCAATCGCTGGCCGAAGATGCCTTTTTGCTCAAACAGGCCCTCCGGCGTGGGGCGCGGTTGAGCCGGGTTTCAGGTGAACATTCATTTCTTTATGTGCGGCACGGCACCAACACCTGGAAATTTGGGTTGGGCCGATTTGTTGATCCAACGGCCTGGTTTCAGATTGAGGAACCAGCCTGTTTCACTGTTGATCGGGCCTTTTATCAATCACAATCCGCCGCCGGTCTCAGAAAAGGAGCGAAGTCAGGTTCAGAAGCCTCATTGCCTCTGGTGAGTTGTATTCTGCCAACTGCCAATCGGCGTGGGTTTATCAGCCAGTCAATCCAATATTTTCTGAGACAAACCTATCCAAACCGCGAGCTTATCATTGTGGATGACGGCACTGATCCCATCCGTGACCTGGTTCCGGCAGATGCCCGAATCACATACCACAGGTTGACGCCCAGACAGTCGGTTGGGGCAAAACGAAACCTTGCCTGCCAGGAAACACGCGGGGAAATTATCGTTCACTGGGACGATGATGATTGGACTTCGCCGGAGTGGATTGCCTCGCTGGTTTCGACTTTGACAAACCAGCAAGCGGATATTGTCGGTCTCAAGGATATTCTTTTCCTGGAACCAGCCACGAATCAAGCCTGGGTGTATCGCTATCCATCTCATAGCCAGGAGTGGGTTTATGGCGGTACGTTGTGTTATTGGAAAGACTACTGGCGAAAACACCCGTTTCAAAACCGCAATATCGGTGAAGATGCCCAATTCATATGGAGTACTCCGAACAAAAAAGTGGTTTCACTCCAAACTCAAACTGAATATGTGGCTCTTATTCATCCACACAATACCAGCCCAAAACAGACCTCCGGCCACTGGTGGCAGCAAATACCACCTGAAACAGTCTGGTCGGTGATTGGCAATGATGGAAATTTTTACCGCAACCTCAATCAGATGCCAGGCTTCACTTTCCACCACTCTGAAGAATGATCGGCGCGCAATAGGCCAGAATTTCCGCAGGCCAGTTTGAGGTTCGCTTTTCCTTAAAAATAATCGCATCCCCAATTCGATCAAGTTCAATCAACCCACCGTGAAAATCCTTACCATACAGACGGTCAATATCGTTATCTTTCGGCCAGGATTCCTGATCGGCACATCGGTTGTCCAGATGAATCAGGTAGGGCCGTTCAGACCTGATGTAAAAAGTAAATTTCACCTCACCTGCTTCACTCCGGATGGTTACCTGGTCGCCAATCTCAAGCGGAAAAAAAATACCGATTCGTTCAGCCACATAGACATTCTCTTTATAAATGATTGACCCATCCTGGGAACAAATAGTCACTGGAATCGGAGTTTCCCATCCGAGCGTGTTGAAAGGAACCAGTACTGAACCTTCTTTGGGGAAGTAAATCTGGCCGATGAGTTGACTCAGGTTTTTTCGAAAGTTTTTTTGGGAATGGGATTTATACAGTTCATCAAAATTGGGCAGGTAGGGTTCAGTTGGGGGAGGTGGCAACAATGGCAACAACCGGCTGGAGACCTTGTTTGGAAAATCCACGCTAAACGATTGGGGGCTGGTCAGAATAATCGGTGGAAACAGGATCGCATCACGATGCGATACAATCAATGAGGGAACGTGATGTTCGGTCTGTACCCACCCAACCATTGATCGGTCGGCTTGTTTCCCTTCGGTGTGGGGATTAATGAAGAGTGGACAGAGCCCAGATGTAACGAGCATAACTCCGGGAATTTTTTCAGATATCAGTTTTTTCAAATAGGTGGTCATGGGTTTGCTCCTCATCAAGCTGAAAGAAATGTTGGCTGAGGAACGGAGCATACCACGAACCTTTTTTCCCCCCACATTTTTTTCATCCGGCAACCAAACTCCGCCTTTTGGGAGCGTAGATCATGAGGTGAGCCACAAACCGGTTATTGAAAGCTGGTTGAAACAGGCAACACGCTTAATTGCTGGCGCAGAAAGCGTTGTTCGGGCTCTGAACAAGGGCACTTAAGCGCGGTCCGATACCAGTGTGCGGCTTGATGTGAGTCTCCGAGTTCACGCCATAATTCACCGAGTGTCGCAGGCAATAAGTAATACTGATGAAGTGCCGGGTGGTGGCAAATGGCTTCAAGGGCTGAAATTCCGGCTTCGGGGCCCTGGAGGTGAGCCATCGCCACTGCGCGGTTGAGCACAATGACCGGTGAAGGGTTGAGTTCAAGTAACTGGTCATACAACCCGACAATCTGTTCCCAATTGGTGGCTTCAAAACTGAGGGCGACAGCGTGGGCTGAGGCAATTCCGGCTTGCAAGTGATATTCGGTTAATTCATCGCCAGCCGCCGATTGTTCCAAATGGCGTAACCCCTGATAAATCAATCTTTTGTCCCACAGCGACCGATCCTGATCACGCAGTAAAAACAACTCCCCATTATCATCAACTCGCGCCGGAAGCCGAGCCGCCAGCAACACCATCAGCGCCAGCAAGGCATGGCATTTCGGCAGATTCGTGGCCGGATGGTGAAGGAGCATCCGGGCAAAGCGCACCGCCTCGGAGCACAATTCGGCCCGAATCAGGTTTTCTCCCTGATGGGCGGTATATCCTTCATTGAACAGCAGATAGAGAACTTCAAGCACTGAATCAAGCCGGGAAGAAAGCTCATTGGAATCCGGTAGTTCAAAGGTGATTCCGTCTTCTTTAATTTGGCGCTTGGCGCGGACTAATCGTTGGGCGATGGTAGCTTCCCTGGACAAAAACGCCCGGCTGATTTCGCTGACCCCAAAACCACCTACTGTTTTGAGCGTCAATGCAATACGGGACTCGCGCGAAATCGCCGGATGGCAGGCCATAAACATCATGCGCAATTCGTCATCAATCAATTCCAAACTCGTCTCGGTCATTGGCTGACGAATCGCCAGGGCTTCCCGAACGGCAAATGCCTGCTGTAGTACACCAGCTTTTTCAGCCAGTGAGCTTTCGCGCCGGAGCACATCAAGTGCACTGTTTTTCGCCACCCGCACCAGCCAGGCCGTTGGGTTTTCAGGAATGCCGCGATATGGCCAGACTTGCAGGGCTTTGATCAGGGCTTCTTGAACCACTTCTTCAGCCAGTTCAAGGTGTTGCGGGCCAAACACGCACGTCAAGGTAGACACCAGTTGCCCGGCCTGATGACGAAACAGGTGTTCAACAATTCCCGGAACCGAACTGGTGGGCATAAACATTCAGAAATGAAGAATGAAGAACTCTTTTAGTGGTTAGTGGTTAGTGGTTAGTGGTTAGTGGTTAGTGATTAGTGGTTAGTGGTTAGTGGTTAGTGGTTAGAAATCAATACTTTCGAAGAAGTACCAGGCACCAATCATCAAGAACTAGCCACTAGCCACTAGCCACTAACCACTAGCCACTAACCACTTTCTTTATTCTGCATTCAAATCAGTTGCCCATTTGCGACATGTCCTGAATTTCCCGGATTTCGAGAAAGCCTCCGAATTCAAGCGTTGGACAATCCTGAGCCATGGCAACCGCAGCATCATAATCAGCCGCCTCTATAATCCAGTATCCGCCAACAACTTCTTTGGTTTCGATAAACGGCCCATCCGTGACAACCTGTTTTTCCCCAAATCCTTTCAATCGTTTACCGGCGCCGTCAACCAGTTTATTGACGCCAACCAGCTTTCCCGATTCCTGAAGCTTTGTGTTCCAGTCAAAATATTTTTGGATGATGGATTGGATCATTTCCGGGCTGAGTTCGACATCCGACGCTTCGGACATGTCATACATTGAAATCAACATAAACTGAGGCATAGCAATCTTTGCTCCTGTCATTGACAAAATTTCGCCAGCCGAAGTGTATCGAGAAGGCGTGTTTGATCCAATGACGAATCAATTCTTCTCAAATCGACAGCCCGTTTCAAAATTTTTCCGAATTTAATCTGTGAATGAAACGGTGGATTGCCGCTTCCGATTGACGGTGAGGTGGGTGACATCGGGGCGGGAATAATGCCCAGCCGGGTCAAAGTTTTGCCGTGCCTGTCGAACCAGTGTGTGGTCGAGGGTGGCTACCAGGAGTGTTTCATCTTCAATGACTGGCGATAACAGCCAGGTTCCGTCCGGGGCGGCAATACAGGAGCCACCATTGGCCAGAAAGGGCTCGCAATTCTGGACAATCAAGTCACGATGAGGAGTTTCAGGAGGAAAATCGGTGGGGCGCATCAATCCCGAGGCTGAAATCACAAATGACCGGGACTCAAGGGCAATAAATCGGGTGATGGTTTCGGTGTTGCGGATGCTTCCGGGCCAGATGGCGACGTGGAGATCTTCTCCAAGGCCGTAAAGTGCGGCGCGTGCCAGGGGCATCCAGTTTTCCCAGCAATTGAGCCCACCCAGGGTAAAGGCTCCAAGTTGATGCACTTGCAGACCGTGACCATCGCCAGGTGCCCAGGTGAGGCGTTCCTCATACGTTGGCATTAACTTTCGATGGACTGAGCCAATCTTTCCTTCTGGATCAATGAACACGAGCGAGCAATACAGGCTATGTCCGCCCCGATCCAGAGGGCGTTCAACACACCCAAGCACCACTGCCAGGGAATGACGTCTGGCGGCGTGGCAAAAAGCATCCAGATGACCTGATTCGATTTGCACCGCCTGGTCAAGATAGTGGGCGTGAATTTCTTTTTGAATCGGGGAATCAAATCGGGCGCCGTCAGTTCGCTCGATCCAAAATGGATATCCAGGCAGGAGGGCTTCACCAAAAACGACCACCTTACAGCCATGTTTGGCCGCTTGATCGAGGAAGGTGAGCATTTTTTCGCTCGTCGCCCGACGATTGAGCCAGATCGGGGACATCTGGGCAATGCCAACAAGAAGGTGGTCAGAAGGCATGGGGTAGAGGGTTCCGGGTTCTTTAAGGGATGAGGGATGAGGGATGAGGGATAAGGGATAAAACCAAGGGATGAGGGATGAGGGATGAGGGATGAAAAAAACCAACTTGTCACCCTGTCACCTTGTCACCTTGTCATTCTGTCACCTTGTCACCCTGTCACCCTGTCACCTTGTCACCTTGTCCGAAACCCGTTATTGAGTCAAGCGAAAGAGATCCAAATCAAGCTGTGCTGGTTGAGGTAACCGATACGGTGAAGGAAATTCGTATCCGACCAGTACCGAATATGGAAACTCATCATTTGAAACCAGGGATAGACTGTTTGGCCGATCATACCCGGAGCCGACGGCTGTGCGCGGCCCCTGAATAACCTGGGTGAGTTCACTCCCTGGACGACTCCAAACCACCCGTTCCGCAATCTGATTCACCCCTTGATACCAGCGATACACCATAACTGGCCAATCAAAATCCTGACTGGGCCTGGCCAGGAGCAACAAATCCTGTCCATCAAGGCACAAATCGCGAATTCCCAGGCCGTCAAGTTGAAGAAAGTGCTTTTTGTACCGCTGTCCACCTGGCCCAATCGGTTTGAGGTGCAGCAGATGGTCGGCACTGTCCTCGATTTCCAGCTCCAGGATAATCCCCCACCCATGCAGCACTGGTCCCCGCAACCCGAGAAATACTTTTTTTCCGTAAACGGCAATCCCACCCACGGCCAGCCCATTTTCATTTCCAGGAATTGCCAGAAATGGTTGCAGATGTTCATCTTCGGCAATGGCTTCAGTGAGTTCGTTCCCATCAACCGTTCCCGCCAGTCGTGACACGGTTTCGGGGTTGGCCCCCTCCAGCAATTCAACGGTTGGCCGGTTTTCCGCTTCGTGGTGGAGCACAACTGGAATCCGGGCCAACACAAAACGGTGTTTCCTTTTGACCAGGGATTGTAGTTGAAGAATGTTTTTGCAATCCGGTTTGAACGGGTCGGCCAGAGCCCGGCTCAGGCTGTGAGAACCCACCACCCAGAGCGCACGTCCGTCAAAAGCAGCACTTTCGATTTCAATATCGAAGGCAGTCCCAGGCGTTGATTTGGTGGTGGCCGAATCAGCGAGAAAATGATCTAAGTCAAATGATTTCATAGCTTTGAAATGCAAACCTCCGGCTGGGGCAAAACAATCCAGACGATTCCTCATTCCAGAAATCACCCACAGGCTGTTGTGGGCTTGAAGCACAGCCGAAAGTGTTTCCCTGGACCAGTCGGCACCACTGTTGTGGAAAGAGAGCCGCTGGATGGAAGTCAACATGAATGCACCCCCTAAGGTGCACCGAAGATTCCTTTCTGTTTGGATCACTTGCTCCTGGTTTCAGATGAGCGCCAAAACCAGGGACAAGATTTCAAACCGGTAATGACACCGGGCGGTTGGGTCAAACCTGTTCAGGTTGTCCCAAACACCGGTTGGACTGAACCACAGTCTGGAGGAAACTCCTTTCCAAGGAGGGGCAGAAACTATTCCAGACCAGCAGGAGCACATCGTTTTCGATCCCCAAAAGACCCACTGAAATCCCCTTCATAATTTTTGGTGGCCACCCCGCAACTTTCACCCGGGGAGAGTGATGCGCGAACTATGAACTGGAAGATTTCAGTGTTATTAGGTTATTTGCACGAGAAGGCAAAAATGATTCAGGCTTTGAAAAAAAATTTTGAAATTTTCCGGTAAATTCTCGGAAGAATCCCGGTTTCTGTACTCTCTTTGCCTTTCCCTGGATTTTTCACTGAGCTACACTTCATTCTGCCAACGGCATTATTTTTCTTTTTTCGAGTGAGTACACTTTACAAGTGACACAATGACCCTGATTTGCCCGGTGGCTTCACCGGGCTATTTGACCTGTTTGTCCCCTGTGCTGAGTCATAATTTTGGATAATCAGAGGAGTTTATTGGATGATTACCCGGCCAACTGACCATCAGTTATTAGTCAGAGCCTCAAAAGGTGACAAAGCCGCGTTTGCCGAGTTGTATGACCGACATCACCGGTCCGTCTGGGGATTTCTCTTGAAAATGAGCCATGACCACACATTGACCTCAGACATGACGCAGGAAGTGTTTTTGGAAGTGCTCAAATATCCAGATCGGTTTGACCCCACCCGAGGTGCCACGATGGAAACCTGGCTCTGTGCCATTGCTCGGAACCTGTATCTTATGCATTGTCGAAAAACAGATCGTGAAACTTCCAGGGGTGAGCCGGTACCGGAATCGGTTCTGATGACCTCGTTGAGTTCAAATCGCACTGCGTTTGAAACGGTGGCGATTGCCCGGATTGATGTTCGGCGCGCCCTTTCAAACCTTTCGCTTGAACAACGTGAAGTTCTCGTCCTGGCTGACATGGAAGATCATCAGGTCAAAGAAATTAGTTTTATCATTGGCATTTCGGTTGCAGCCGTTAAATCAAGACTTTTACGCGCCCGTGAAAATGTCCGAAAACTCTTGATTTAAAGCGAAACAAGCCCAGGAGAGCCTTAATTTTATGTCCATTCCAACCTCTCATTCAGTCCCATCACCCACAGATGATGACGCGCTGGCACCGGATCCAGTCGTTTCCTCATTCCTGAAGTCAGAAGCTTTTGCTGAACCACCAGCCGCGCTCCGGGATCGCGTGTTACATGCCTTTGAAGCCCATTTTGAGCAAAACCCCGTCGAATCAAGCCTTGAGGCATTTGATGACGACAGCGAAGCTGAAGTTTGGAAAACAGCTACCCCCTGGATGACAGTCCAACCCTCATCGTGGTTGCGTGTGGCGCCATATGCTTTTGGGTTTGGAATCGGCGCTCTGACTCTGGCCGGATCACTTCTGTGGTGGAATGCCAGCCTGCCGGCACAGATCGTGATGGTTGAATTTCCACGCCCATCCACGGTATTGCCTGATCCAATGAGTGTTCCCACACCAGCACCGGCAACCAAACCAGCAGGTTCTGGAGCCTTCCCCAAAGCTCATTCGGCGGGGAACCCGGTGGCCCTCCCCAAACCCGAATCCCCAAACTACCGGTCAGAAGGGAACACAGCACCACTGGCGACGGCCTCACCGGCGGATGTGAAATTTTTTGCCGGGCAACTCACGCTCTCGGTTGACGGGGTTGAGATCACCCAAACCAAGGCACCAGCGGCTGGAAGCGCCATTCGAGTCTCTTTGGGTGGGAACGGCGATTATATTTTAATGCTGGCTCCAAAAAACGATACCTTCAAACCCAATGGCTGGGTGGTCGGAAACCAGTTCTGGTTTGAGGTCAATGGCCAGACGATAGAAATTCAATGTTCTGAACCAGTTGTCAGCGGGTCAGGGCAATATCAACTGTGGGTCTCCACCATTCCAGCCACGTCGGCTGAAGCCACCGGATTTTCAGTTCGACTCTACGCTTCGCTCGATGCCGCTCACCGCCAGTCTCCGTAACACTCAAACGCCGCCCAGTGTTCGGGTGACTGGTAGGCAGGGTTTTTGAGCATGTGGAGCTGGGCTTTTCGCAGGGCCTGGGTTGGTGGAAGATGATAGGTAAATAATTGTTCGTAAAAGAGTTTCATCAATTCTGAGGTGACTTTGTCATCCACGGCCCATTGGGTGCCGACCACCGTGCGGGCGCCGGCCAGCAAAAAGGCCCGTGAAAACGAGAGCGGTCCTTCGCCCTCGATCAATTTTCCATCCGCGGTCTGACAGGCACTGATCACCACCAAATCAGTTTTTAAAGGCAAACCGGCAATATCCATCAGGGTTAAAAACCCATCCTGGGCCTTGCCCTGGGAATCAAGCAGCGAGAACAACAGCCCCGAAAGGGATGGGTCTTTTTCGCGAATCACGCTATGGGTCGCAATATGGATCATCTGAAACTGATTTGCCTTTCCTTCGGACAAAAGGCTCCGACTGGCATCAAATCCCAGTTTCTTGACGACTTTTCCTTTACACAACCGCTCAATTAAAGCGGCTTCGGCACTTGAAGCCGGGAGGCGTGAAAACCGTAGCCCTCGAAACGTATTCGAGGGTTCAGCGATTTCGACCCGCTCTGATTTCGTTCCGCTCAAGCGGGCAACCTGTGGCAATCTGGAATCCGCCAGGGTAAATACCGGATCCGCCATCACCAGGATTGATCCTGCCTCTTGAGTGGGTTTTGATTGGCGTTGCAGAAGTTGACTGGCAAAGGTCGCTGATGGGCTATAACTGATTTCACACTGAGCAAGAAGTGGAAGTACTGGTTTTTCTGGAAGTGGCAACGCCGCCAGCGGCACCCAGTTGAGCACATCAGACCGCACCATAATCAGGCGGCTGATACTGGGCGGTAAGGCCAGCGGGCGCAACAGTTGGGTTGAAAGTTTGGCGAGCGTGGGCTTGAGTCCCGAGGTGGGGGTGGAAGCTACTTTAAAATTGGCCTGGGAACGGGGAACACTGGCCTGTAACTCGTTGATGAGCGGTTGCAGTTCGGCTTTGGATGGGAGCGTCACACTTCGGAATCCGCCCTCGGTCATAATCCAGGCATAGGAGGCAAATTCACCGACGTGAAATTCAACCAGTGCCGTGCTGGCATCTACCATTTTTTGAAGGCTCGTCAAATCAGGGTTGGTTAATCCGGCGGGCTTGATGGGTGAAGTCAAGGTGGCAGCTAGCCGGTCTTTTGTCCGCAGGAGCGGCGCCAGTTGCCGTTCCACTTTTTCAAGGTCAGAGGCTTGTGGCTGATCGGTTATCAACAGTGCGGCCCGTTGTGCCGCCAGACGGTTTATTTCAACTTTGACTTCAGAAAGCTGTTTCCACTCCACGGGTAAGCTATCGGCTTCGGATTGAGTTAACTCAGTGGTTGCCATTTTCTCGACCATACCTCGGGCCAGCCGACGCTCATTCCACAAAAAGGCTTCCTGGTCATACCCTTTGGCGGGCGAAGCTTTGTGTTTGCGAAAGAGAATTTCGATCAAGGCGTCATACATGGTTTGGGTGGTCGCAAAGTAGTCAATCTGGGCCAAACCCGGTGTATTTTGTTTGAGCGTCTCGGTTAACCTGATCGCTTCCCGCAAATCAGCCTCAGCTTGATCAAGTTGATTGGTCAGAATGCCAATCCGGGCCTGCCAGTAAAGCGTGTTGGAGAGCCAGTCTGGAGACGAAACTGACTGAAGCAGTTCCCTGGATTCAGCCAGATACAGCGATGCCTGTTTATAGTTTTGGCGATCAGCTTCAACCCGCCCGGCAACGTTTAATGCCGCCGCAAGGTCGCGATTGGATTGGAGCTCTCGAAGTTTTGGAATCGCTTTGTGCTCTAACAACTCAATGGCTTCCTGGTGTTTCCCTAATTTTTGGAGCATGGTCGCCACGTTGTGATAGAGGATGGCCTGCAAATGAAGATCATTCATTTGAGGCAACAGTTCGAGTGCTGACCGACAAAAGGTGGAGGCCGTTTCAAGGTTTCCCCGACGATACCAGGCCCATCCAATTAAATACGTGGCGGTTGCCGTCTGGCTTGTGAGCTGGTTGCTTTTTGCCAGTGGCAGGGCTTTATCCCGCAATAAATCAAACGCATCATCCCACCGACCTATAAAAATATAGTGTGCTGCCTGATTACACCAAACCTGTAGTTTGGTTTCCGGTGGATCAGATTCCACCAACAAACTGGCAGCTTTGGTGTGGGCAGTTTCGGCGGCATCAAAAAATCCACCGGCATCGTAATCAACAGCCAATCCACTCAACATTAAGGCTTCAGCCTCACGTAAATGAAATGTTTTCAAAACCACCAGGGCCTCTTCGATTACTGGTATAATCGCGACACTATTTCCTAAACAATACTCATTCCTGGAAACATCAAGGGCACGTTTCGCCCAATGAAGATGGTCCCCCAATTCCAGATAAAATTGGCGAACACGTTCAAACCCCTGGCTGGCTGCCCGAAACCGACCTCGTTTTTCATTTTGTTGTGCCAGGGCAGAGACAGCTATTAATCGCCCACCCCTTTCACCTGTTGCAGCTAATTTGACTTCTGCCTGCTGGTACAGGTCTTCGGCCTGATCAAAGTTCCCCTGGCGTGAGAGGGCATCAGCGGCTTTTTTGAGAGCAAAACCTTCCATTCGTTGGTCACCTTGTTGCCGGGCAAGTGTAGCAACCTCAAGGAAACCTTCAGATGTTCGGGTATTTTTCGCAGTGTTAAAGGCTGCCTGGAGCACACTCCGAGATGCAAATTCACCTGAAGAGCATTCTGAAACCACGATTGAACACTCTTTGGGTACTGTATGGCTCGTCAATGATGCCTTCACCACAATTTTGTAAATCCCCACCTGGTTCGCCTTCCAATACCCTTCTTCAAATCCCCACAGCCCGGTTGGGGTATCAACCTGGAACACTTCGGTTCCACCAGGTTCAATCACGCTGCAACTCAGATCCAACCCGCGCTGTTCAACCCTGACTTTCATGGTTGCCGGTTGAGAGAGCATCAGTTCAAAAACGATTTGCTGGCCGGGTGACCAGATCAGCTTTTGTTCCTGATTCAGGGTTAGCTTGTGGGCTGGAACCTGAGCCTGCATCGGCTGGGAAACCAAACACAAGGGAATGATCCAAAGCCATCTGGAAAAATTTTTCAAAAAAAGCGAGAAGAGGTGAATCATTTTGGGCCTCTCGTGCAAATAACTATCAGACAACAAAAATGAGCCATCTGAAGAGGAATCTAAAAAATTCCACATCAGGCGTAGGCTCTCAGTAAAACCACGAGATGCACCTTACTGGCCAACAAGGTGGACCAGGGTTGAACTGAGATCAAAGGGTTCATACACCAAATAAGTTGAGGATAAGCAAATATGAAGATATCACAGTTGATGGGCTGTGTCCGCAGCCTGCGCAGGGTAACGTGTGTTTTGGCGACAATTTTACCGGTGCTGGCACTGGTGTGTAGCCCGGTCTTTTCACAATCACCCCGCCAGGCCGGAGCTGGCTTTACCAATCAGGGACTGGGTGAAGAGGCCCATATCACCCTAACTATCAATAATTCCATCATTGCCGCCGGTCAAACAGTACAAACGACGCTCCCCAACAGTGGTCAGCCGCAAAGTACAAATGGTGGGGCATCCGATGGATATATCGTGGTTTATAGCACTGCCGGCACCATTGTCTGGTCAACTTTTCTTGGTGGAAGCCAGCCTGATGCCATTCGCAGTGCGGTGGTTACCTCGTCAAATGTGCTCATCCTGACTGGAGTTACCGAGTCATCCGACTTTCCAGTCACCGACGGTTCAACTCTTGAGGGTCCGTCAGGTGCCTTTGTGGCCGCGATCAATCTGGATACCCAATCGCTGGTCTATTCATCAATTCTTTCAAGTACCAGCATTGAGATTGGCCACAACCTGATTCAACTTTCTGACGGTCGAGTGGCTCTTGTCGGAGAGCATACCAGCAATGGTGTCACCACCGGGTTTGTGGCTGTGCAACCTCCAATTGGGGAAACAGGAAGCCGGCTCGTGCTTGAACTGGATGGACCTGCGTTTGGAATTGCCCAAAACACCAACGGGAACCTGATTGTCGTGGGTGGCTATGATACCGGTCTTGGGTTTATCAAGGGTGTCAATCCGACCACCCTCGAAATCACCTCCGCACTTGACCTGCCCATGATTGGCCAGACAGTCAAGGTTGGAGGCAATGGCAAAATTTGGGTTGGTGGAAGCCATCTCAATTTATCAAATCGCCCTTCCTCGCACTTTCAACCGCTAGACGGCGAAGACGGTAGCTTGGGACAACTGGGCCGACCACCTATCTCAAAACCAGTGTTTGGCACCATTTTGGATCAACCTGATTTCGCCACCAACATTGAAGATGTAGTCTTTATCCCAACCCCGCACCCAGTTACTGATTTACGTGTAGCAGACGATGGCCAGGTCTGGTTTTGCGGTCCAGTTGGCGCTCAGGGCTATGTTGGGCGGGTGGATACGTCGTTGACGCTTCATACCGAGTCGGAGTCCTTGCCTGGCCAGGCCAATTCGCTCAATCTGGCTGCAACTGGATATACAGTTGTCGGGAAAGTCCCGCAAACCACTGGTTCAGAAGCGTTTGTGCGCTACGAACCGTAATCCAGTCCAGATCATTCATTGAGTGAGGTAACACCGGCGGCAGTTCAGGATTGCCGCCGGCTTTGATTTTACCAATCAAAGTAATAAAAGTAATGCCTGATTGGATTTCTTAAATTCAGCTTTTCCACAAAGCCGCACTCGTGACACCCAAAACAGCTAACTTTCTAAAATGAAAGCATTTACCCTCATCAAAAACACCTACAGACTCTGCACAAGAACATTATAAACACATCAAAGTAATATAATTATAGCACATTCCTTCATTCACCTATTACCTGTCACCTTGTCCCCCTGTCACCTTGTCCCCCTGTCACCCTGTCACCCTGTCACCCTGTCACCACCCTGTCACCCTGTCACCCTGTCACCCTGTCACCCTGTCACCCTGTCACCCTTGCGTTTCCAATCACGATACGCGGCGGCCATCTCGTCAGCGGCGTCCGATTCGGCAACGCGACCGGTGCCGGTACACAAACCAGGACAAAACACATCTGAGACCAATCCAGAAATGCTGTTTGCTGCGCGTAAAACGGCCACCATTGCGTGATAAGCGTTCACATGACTACATGGGCCGGGAAACTCCATTGTCGGCGCTAAAATCAAAAATGGCACCTGTTCGTGATGAGTTCGAATCACCAAACTGGCGCCGACCGGTAATTTTCCTTCGGGTCGCTGGGCAATGAGGTCTTGAACCCGGTTTTGGACTCGCTGGCCAAACAACTCGAAATATTCGCGGTCAATGCCGCCATCCATAAACCCGTAGCTGTTGGCCGGTGACACCACACACGAGTGGGCAACCGCGATCAAATCGGCACAAACAATTTCCACCTCGGGAAAGGGAGCAAAGGCTCGCCGCCATTCGGTCACAAGTTGGGCATTGAGATCCACCAGATGAAGTTTCATATCGGGTTAGGGCCAGGGGCTGAAGAAAACGGGCTCAGGGCTTGGGGTTTTTCGAGAGATTGATTATGCCGCCCCCAGCCCTCAACCCTCAACCCTCAGCCCCTGGCCCTGTTTGAGGGTGGGGTAGGACCCGGACCGGGCCGAAAAACGGCGACCTCAGGGGTGGGGTAGGACCCGGACCAGCTCTTCCAGAAGATATTATAACTAACCTATATACACAGACTTATACTCTTTCTAGCATGCCATTCCAGCAGGGAATCAGCCCTCGTTTGACCATTGAACCCACGTGCAAAAGCGGTTTTTCAGCTTCACGGGGACTGGGTTTACCACAATGTGACTGGTGAAACCAAAGCAACTTGTACCGACCGCCTACCCAAGAAACAATCTATCTAAATACATCTAACTAAAATAAAATCAACAATTTAAAATCAAAATTCAGTATTTTCTAAAGTATCTTTTACGCGATTTAGGGTGGGGTAGGACCCGGACCGCCAGACCAGAAAGGTGGCTCATGGGTGGGGTAGGACCCGGACCCAAGCCACTCAAGGCCAAAACCTGGCATTCTTTTGGGAAAACCATGTAACTATATGATTTTACTACTCTTACCTGTGATTTTATTCCTTTCGGTAAAAGTTTTGGATACGCCTGTTTTCCAGGGCTGGGCTCACTGAAATTCGATTCCAGCGTCAACGAAACCGGGGTGGGGTAGGACCCGGACCCAAATCGAAAAAATTGAGGTCTTGGGGTGGGGTAGGACCCGGACCCAAAGGGTCAAAAAGGGGGTCAAGGTGGGGTAGGACCCGGACCCAAAACGGTCCAGACAATTCATGTGGGTGGGGTAGGACCCGGACCCATGTGGGGTAGGACCCGGACCCATGTGGGGTAGGACCCGGACCCATGTGGGGTAGGACCCGGACCCGAGCATCGAAAATTAGTCGAAAATCCAGGAATCTCTGGACCAAACGCCCCATGGGTGGGGTAGGACCCGGACCCAAGTGGGGTAGGACCCGGACCCAAGTGGGGTAGGACCCGGACCCAGGTGGGGTAGGACCCGGACCCGCCATTCCCACAAACTACAGAAAAAAAAGGCTTTACATACCCTAAATTTTTCTCTAACATGTATTAAGACTTATTTAAGACTTATTTAAGACACAATACATGCGCGCGTGCGCGCGAGTGTGTGTTTTTCACTTTTTTTGTTTTTTTGATCGAAACCTGGTTTTGAGCAACGTGTATGGCTGATGAACTTCCCCTGTATCCCGACGAAATAGACGAACTAGAACCCCAAAAAGCACAAGACTTGCTCAAAAACGAATATCTGATTCGTTCGGAACTCAACCTGGAACGGTGGCCCGGAATCTGGCAAGCCGCCAACAAAACCACCGAATTTAATGAAATCAGAACCATCGAGCGAAAAATCAGGCTCAACAACAAAGAAATTCTGGCCAAAGTAACCATTGTGCCGGACCTGCAATTTGGGACACTCAACACCGAGGACCAGAAAACCCTCTATGCACTGCTTTCGATTTGGGAAAAAAAGGGCCGGCCTGACAAAATTCATTTCACCATCCGGGGAATTTTGAAAGCCCTTGACCGCCAGTACGGCAAAATTGCCCGTGAAGGAATCATCAACTCACTCAAGCGACTCAAGGCGGTTGATATCACGTGGGAAAATTCATTCTTTGACAAAACCCAGAACAAAACCATCAAGCAACTGGCAATGTTCAACATCATTTCGTTTTTGTCGCTGACGTCTGAAGAATCCGAAGATTCCGTCGAAGACGAAATCACCGTTACCTTCCACGAACTCATTCACTCAAACCTCAAAAGCTACCATTCGATTCCCACGAAGTATCACGTGTTGATTGGAATCAAAAATCCTCTGGCTCAACTGGTTTACAAGTACATCGAGCCTCGATTGTACTCCGCCACCCGATTTGAACGGCGAACCAGGGATCTGCTGAAAGACCTGGCCATTCAATCCGCCCGGTACCACAAGCTTTCGAATCGGGTGGATGCGCTTAGCCGCGCGATTCGCGAACTTCAGGGACTCAAAATCCAGAATGGCGTGCTCTCGGTCTATCTCGAACCCAGCAAAGATGATGATTACAAACTCGTTGCCATTAAAACCAAAAATCAAGCTGAACAAATCCTCGAAAACACGATTGAATCCACCGCCGAAGTCACACAAATCGAAATTGAAAGAAGTATTATAATTGAAGATGCTTCGACTGGAAATAAAATCCAATCTGGACTGGAAATTAAAGCTTTTGAACTATTTCGGAGCAAATTCAAGGTCGTGAGAAAACGACCGACACTGAAAGAATTTGAGAGGGCAAAGCACTGGATCGAAGTATTCCAAAATTCGTTACAAACATTTGAGGAATTTATTGGATTTGCTGAAACGGAAGCCCGGAAAACCAACTTCAAAATTCAAAATCTAGGCGGGCTGGAGCAGTATTTCGACCAGTTTATCAACCGACCACCAATGGCAGATGCAGACCTGGAGAGCCCGGATAAAAAGACCCTGGAATCAGAGCCCACAACGGATCAGACAACCATTCACAGCGAAAAAGAGAAAGCCTTTCAGTGCTTGAGAATGATGTCTGAAACCGAACAAGCCTACTGGTGTCAGTCGGCGAAATCGTTCCTGCATCGCTCAGACCCAGCCACATTAAAGAAAATATTGACCTTTACTCCCGAGGTGCAAAAGGAAACCTTGCTGGCTGTCGCCGCCAGGCAATTTGCGGCTGCGATTCTGATTGTCGCCCAAAATGTGTACCAGTTTGATGATTGACAGCCTCCGACCGCAGCAATTCTTAGGGAGCGTTAAAAAGCAACTTCCCGTTTTCATTTGGAACACCAGCAATTGGATTGAGCATCCCGAACGGCAGCGCTTCGCGGTGCAAAACCAAAACCTGGACGTGGCAGAACACGCCCCAGGAACTTATTTTTTAAGGCTCCCTTAGTTTGGATGATGATAAGCAAAATCAGTGATTTAGCTCCGTAGGAGCGTTGTAAAATGGCTGTGGTGCGAAGCCCACGGGCCCGGCCAGGAAGAGACCCACGCCCTGCAAGGCGTTGTAAAATGAGCGAGTGCCTGGGCCCAAGAATCAAACAAAGAATTGCTGCTCCGACCAGAGCCTTACTCATTTCGAAGGGCAACCATCGGATTTACCCGGACTGCCCGGCGAGCCGGCAGGTAACTGGCCAGAATGGTAATCGCTAATACCAGGAAGGACACTCCAGCCAGTGTTAGGCCATCAACCGGACTGACTTCAAACAAGAAGCCCGCCAGCAGATGGGACACCACCATCCCAAAGAAAAGCCCTGCTCCGATCCCAACCATGGCCAGGTTGAAACCCTGGCCGACAATAAGCCGGAGAATGTCTCGTTTCAGTGCCCCAAGGGCCATGCGAATTCCAATTTCTTTGGTGCGGCGATAGGCGGAATACGAAAGCACACCATAAATGCCAATGACTGCCAGAATCAGAGCTACTCCCGAGAAGCTCCCAACCAGCCAGAGCAATAATTGTCGTTGAGCTATGGTTGCTGAGACAAGTTGTTTCATTGGGGCAATTTTATAGACCGGGCGATTGGGATCCACCGCCCAGATTTCAGATTGAATTGAAGTCGTCAGCGATGCCGGGTCAATTTTTCCTTTCACAACCAGTTGGACAAACGCGTCAACTCCTTGTGATTCAGGAACATAAACCTGCATGGTTGGTTTGGATTCCAGCCGATAGTGTCGGACATCACCCACTACACCGATGACTGTCCGCCACGGAGAGTCGCCGCCAACCTTAATTTGTTTTCCAAGGGGATTTTCTCCGGGCCAGGTTTGTTGAGCCATTGTTTCATTGACCAGGGCCACGAGTTGTCCCTGGGAATGGTCCTCAGCGGAAAAATTGCGTCCAGCCAGCACTGGAATACGCATGGCGGTAAGATATCCAGGTGTAATTCCATATCGTTCGGCTGAGGGTGCCAGTGCCTGGTTGGTTAGGGGACGATCCTGGATTTGCACGCCCCACGAATCCATATTTCCACCAAAGGGCAGGTTACTCACGATTCCGGCGGACTCAACCCCTGGTAATGTCTGGATTCGCGACAAAATCTGGTCGTAAAACTGGAGAATCGTTGTTTCCTGGGTGTATTTGGGCCCCGTCGTGGTCAATGAAAGTGTTAAAACATGTTCGGTCTCAAACCCAGGAGAAATCCGGTAGACCTGAACAAAGCTTTTGAGCAAAAGCCCCGAAATAATTAAAAGCATGAGCGCAAAAGCGACCTGGGTCACGACCAGTCCAGACTGCATTCGATTGGCGCTGCCCGAACCTGGCCCAAAAATTTGCGCTTTCAGCGCTTTTTGAACGTCAAGCCCAATGATTTGAATAACTGGAGCCAGGCTAAAGAGCAGGCTGGCTAAAAGGGTGATCCCCAATGAAAACACCAGCACCGGGATGCTGATGGATACTTTACTCAGGGTAGGAACCTGCTCGCGAAGTACCTGCTCCAACAGCGGTGTCCCCCAAATGGCAACCATCACTCCGATCAGACCACTCAAGCCACCCAAAACGAGACCTTCAGTCAACAGTTGTTGAATGAGTCGCCACCGGGAAGCTCCCACCGAAGCACGAATAGCAAGTTCTTTTTGACGTTGCCAGATAAAAGCCAGCAGCAGATTGGCTATATTGGAGCAGGCAATCAGCAGCACCACGCTCACGGCACCGAATAAAGCAAAGAGAATTGGGCGTGTTTTTCTGGTTATCTCAGTTTGCAGTGGGTTCAGCACAATCCCTGGATCAGGATAGTCGGTGGGATATTCTCGAAACAGTGCCTGACCGATCCCGGTCAACTCGCGCTTTGCCTGATCAAATGATATGCCAGAATTGATCAACCCCATGGCGGTGATATGGCGACAGGTACGGCAAGCTTGAGGTAAGGCCAGGTCATATCCAAGCGGCGACCAGATCTCAGCCTTTTCATAGAATTGGGTTGTTGCCATTGGGTCAAAATCAGACGGCAAAACACCGATCACTGTAAACGGGGTTTCACTCAGGCTTATTGTTTTCCCAATGATATTTGGATCTGACCCAAAGCGGCGCTGCCACAGGCCGTGGCTCATAATTACCACCCGGCGGGTATCAGGGTGATCGTCTTCCGGTCGAAAATCACGTCCTAGAACGGGTTTAATGCCCAGAATATGGAAAAACGAAGCTGAAACCCGAATTCCGCTCAGGCGCTCGGGATCTCCCTGGCCATTGGCGGTTGGTTGCCAGGACGTCATGGCGGCGATGGCTTCCAGGGTTTGTGATCGGGCGGTCCAATCCATTACGGTGGAAAACGAAGTGTTGCTTGGTTCACCGGTCTTTTCTTTTTCCCAGAGCATCACAAGCCGGTCGGCATTTGGGTACGGAAGCGGTTGGATTAAAACCGTGTGAATCAAGCTGAAGATGATGGTGGTGGCGCCAATCCCAAGTGCCAGGGTGAGTAATGCAATCAATGAAATCGTTGGTGTGTTGTAGATTGTGCGAAATTCAAACCGAATATCCTGCCAGATGGAATTCATACTGTAAGCCTCTTTGCTTCGGGTGAAAAATTGGGAGTGAGGGGGGACGGGCTGGAAGGTAGCTTTATCGCCTGGTTCATAGACAAACCCTGTGCCAGATACCAGCTTTTCCCAGGCAGGGCGGAAATGTGTTCAGTCACAGTTCAACTGATAAGGAATTTAAGTGAGAAAATTGTTCGCAAACGATACAGCCAGTTCCCAAAAGCGAACTTTGTCAGAAAGAATTTTGCCGCTTGTGTCAGGTTGCACACACCGGTTGCCAGTTGAGAAACTCAATGGAAAGATAGCGAGGTATCAACCGATATTTCATTGAAAGGGACTTTTCATGGCCAGGAGTTCAAAACGCACGACATCCACTCCTCCAGCACCTGCACCGGTGGAGATTCCATCAATTCAGCCTCCTTTAACTGAGCGGGAGCGTCGGTACTGGCTGGTAAAATCGGAACCCGAAGTGTTTTCGATTCAGCATTTAAACAAATGTCCAGAACAAACGGCATGTTGGGATGGTGTTCGCAACTATCAGGCGCGAAACTTCTTGCGGGATGACTTCAAGCTCGGGGATCAGGTGTTTTTTTACCACAGCAATGCCGAACCGCCTGGGATTGCCGGAATTGCTGAAGTCGTTCGCGAAGGCTACCCCGACCACACCGCCTTTGACCCAAACGACCACCATTTCGATCCGAAAAGCAAACCTGAAAATCCAACCTGGTTTATGGTTGACCTCAAACTGGTGCGCATTTTTCCAGAAGTAATTCCATTAGAAAAACTCAAACAAACGCCTGGACTTGAAAATATGCTGGTTACCCGGCGGGGTATGCGACTCTCAGTCCAACCGGTAACCAAAGAAGAGTGGCAGGTGATTGAATCATTGGAAAGCGGGCTGAAGAAAACGGACTCCGGGCTTGGGGCTGAAGACTCGCAAGCTCGGGGCGGAAGAAGACGGGTTGAATACCCTGAGCCCGACGTTTTCAGCCCTGAGCCCGAGGATTTTTCAGCCCGAAATGATATTGGTTGATGTCTCGGGCTGGTCAGTGGTGGATTGTGTTGGCGGGAGAGGGCTGGCCAGGGGCAACTGGATGTGGAAACAACTTCCTCTCTTCACACCCTCAGACTCGGCCCAAATTTTCCCGCCGTGGAATTCGATATAACTTTTTGCCACTGAAAGTCCCAAACCAGTACCGCGGGCTGTAAATTCAAACCTTCCGGAAGTATGGGTCGAAGGATCCTTACTGGTGTAAAACCGTTCGAAAATCCGGTCAATTTCAGTCGGTTCAATCCCTATTCCTGAATCCTGTATCTGGATATGCACAAAGCTGCGTTCAATCGTCACCCGGATCTGAATGGTGCCTTTATCATAGGTAAATTTGATGGCATTTTGGACCAGGTTTAAAAAAACGAGTTTGATTTTTTCCCGGTCAGCCAGCAAGACAATTCCATCTGGTGCATCAATTACAATTTTCTGCCCACGTTTTTCGACAAATGACGAGAGTTCTTCAACCGCTTCACTCAACAGGGTGGACAAATCCAGTCTGGATAAGGTGAGATCATTTTTGCCCTCATCAATTTTGAGCATCATCAAAATGCCATCAAAACTGGTGACCATTCGATCAACCATCCGCTGGCAGGCAGCAATCGCCCGGTTTTGAGTTTCGGTCAGCGGCCCCAAATATTCCGCCAGCAATGCATCCGCATAGCCTTTAATTACGGTCAACGGCGTTCGCATCTCGTGCGAAGTGACAATGATAAAGTTGGTCTTCATCTGATTGAGTTCTTGAAGCGTGCGGTTGACCTGCTGTTCGTTTTGATACAACCGCTCAATTTCACGAATTGATTCAACGATCATCAGGTTTTTTTCTTCAAGCTGCAGATTCTTGTCTTCCACTTCACCGTGCAGAGCGGCGTTTTCAATCGCCACGGCGGCCTGACTGGCGAGTGCTTCGACCACCCGGCAATCAGCGTCGGTAAAAGGTTTTCGACTGGCGGAGCGATGAATGCTGATGACTCCGCCAACGTGTCCGTCCGGCATGATGATTGGGATATTCATAAAGCCGGAGACCCCATGTTTTTCAATCAGTTCCGGATAGGTGACCAGCGGTGAACCATTGACATCATTGAGGATCATTGACTTGCCGGTGGCGGCAACCTGGCCCGTAATCCCTTTCCCAACCTGAAAACGAAGGTCTGACGGTTCCCACTGGTCACGGTTGAACACCAGTTTAAAGACGACCTCATTTCCTTGAACCAGACCGATCCCCCCTGGAATACCATTCACCAGCCGGGCGGCTTCCACTGCAAAATGTCGAAACACAGCCATTAAATCCAACTGGGAATTGATGAGGCGCGTACTTTCGAGGAGCTGTCCGAGATACACGATTTTTTCTTGCTGGCGTTGGTGGACTGTATGGATTCGCCACGAATACAGCCCATAAATACCACTTCCAAAAAGTCCAAGATAGATGAGGTAGGCCCACCAGGTATTCCAGGGTGCTGGTCGAATTTTGAACGAAATACTCATCGGACCAGTGACTTGCCCGGTATAGTCTTGACCCCAAACCCTGAAGGTGTAGTCTCCCGCCCCTAAGTTGGTGTATTCCTTGCGATACACACTGGCCCAGTCTGATTTTGACGGGTCAAATCCTTCAAGCTGTACCTGATACCGGACGGTGGCTTCGTGGGTAAAGGTGAGCAGGGCAAATTCAAACAAAAGGTTGTTTTCATTATGCTGGAGTGATGTGAGTTCCGGTAACTGGACTTCTTTTCCATTGAGCCAGGCACGCTCAATGATCAGTGGCCTGGCCAGTTGTCCGATGATTTCCAGGTTGGGATCATATACCCCGACGCCCTTCACGGTTCCAACCCAAATGTAGCCCCGGCTATCAACCACACTGGCGCCGGTATTGCACTCTTCACTGGGAAGGCCATCGTTTGTGTCAAAGGTATACAAATCAAAATTATTCAGTGATTGATCAGTTAAAGTTTTAGGTGTGAGACGGGTGATGCCTTTGTTGGTGCAAAAATACAACCTCTGCTTTTGGTCTTTGGCCATCCGATAAATGATATTGTTTGGCAGGGCCGGAGAGGTTGCATCAGACATGACGACCCAGGGATCATCGGGAGCATTCGGATTCAGCCGACACACGCCGCCACTCCCGGTCCCAATCCACAAAGATGAGGTGGTTCCGGTGTTTGATTCCAGCAGGCACAAGACATAATTACTCGGAAGCTTTGAATTACTGGTATTGAATATTTTCCAGGGCTTGTCTAGCGAATCAATCTCGATTCGGACAGCGCCTCCGCCTCGGGTTCCAACCCAGAGGATCTGTTTTTGATCGAGGCCACGGGTCACGAGCAATGAAAAGACCGAATCGTGCGGCAGACTTGAGTTGGTTGTATCAAAGACGGTCCACACTCCCTGCTGAAACCGGGACAAGCCTCCGCTATTGGAACCAATCCAAATGACAGTCTCCCCTGAAGCCAGGACTGTCGGCAGGACACATAAAATATTGTTGCTTTTGAGCGGTGAGTTGCCCGTGGTATAGACCGTCCATCGGTCATTGAGAAAAGTAGCCAGACCGCCTTCCGAGGTTCCGACCCACAAGGTTCGCTCGCCATTTTTGGAAATGGTCTCAGCCAACGAACTGATAATATTGTTGGGTAACCCCGAATTGCTGGTGGTAAAGGTCGTCCATTGCCCGGATTCGTAGCGAACCAGTCCATTTCCAGTGCCAATCCAAAACACCGGGCGCCCGCGCGGAGAAACACTTTCCAAAAAGGCCCACACCTGTTTGTCAGGGAGCGGGGAATTGGTTGGATCCAGGACTTTCCACTGTGATTTATCCAACCGGGCGAGTCCGCCCCCGGCTGTTCCTACCCAAAGAACTCTTTTTTGATCGGCGTCGGGTTCCAGCAGGCTGATCACCTGATTTTCCGGCAGGGTTGAGGTTTGGGTGTTGTAGGTTGACCATTTAAACCAGGGCGTGCCAAAGGAAGAAGATGAAGGGGGTGGGGTGGAATAAAAGGCCGGTTGCGGCTCGATATGGACCAATCCGCTGCCCATCGTGCCCAGCCAGAGTGAAGGAACTCCGCTTGCGGAAGTGGTTTCCAGGACTGACCAGACCGAATCGTTGGGTAATGGCGAATTCTGGCTATTGATGACGGTCCAGTTCCAGGATTCGTTTCCGTCACGGTTCTGGAGTTCAAGGCACACCAACCCGCCGCCAATGGTGCCAATCCAGAGTGCCGGCAATTTGCGGAAAGACGTTCCCGCACACAATCCGCGGAGAAAAAGTTGAGGCAAGGGTGAATTTTGGGGTGTGAAATGGCTCCATTCGCCATTTCTGAGGCAGGCCAACCCATTTCCATAAAAGGAGACCCACAGCGAGGTCGTGTGGTCCGGGTGCTTGAGTTCAGCCAGCGCCCGAATCCGCCCACCCGACATTTTTGAATTTTTTGGCGTGTACGAGATCCATTTCCCTTGAGCGAATTGAGCCAGACCACCATCAGTTCCAACCCAAAGGATGGATTCGCCAGCGGGAGTGATGGTCTCCAACAGGAAAAACACCTGATCGTTGGGCAAAGTCTGGGTGCGGGTGTCATAAACCGTCCATTTTCCGTTTTTTAGTCGAGCGAGGCCGGCACCATTGGTACCAAACCAGATACTGCCATCACGCGTTGTTGCCAGCGAAAGCACATAGTTTGAAGACGTCCGGTTGGGCATATGAACCGGGGTCCAGGTTCGGCCATTGTAATAGGCGGCTCCATCCTGTGTCCCGACCCAGAGATACCCCCGTACATCGCAAGCCATACACTGGATGGTCATTTGAGGAATCCCGTCGGGACTGGCAAAGCACCGAAACGTGGGGCGACCCTGTGGAAAGGCAGCTTCCTCATGTTGATTTGAACTGGCTGTGCCCACGGGTAAAAGCGGTTGAGCGGGAGAAGGTGTCGGTTGTTTTTGAGGCTTAGGGCCTGAAGGGACTGATCCTCCCATCAGTCCAGGCACGGTCCCCCAAAACAGAACTGCCACGCCAACCCAGACCAGGATTTGATGGGGAAGGGAAACCGACATAACTCCGGAATTCCTCCTGCGGTGGAAAAATAGAAACTGTGACTGAGATGAAAGGAATGCCGAAAAACTATAAACCAGTCTCACGCAAGGATGAAATGCAAACCCTGGATTTTTTGGTGGGAAAAACGATCTGGTGATGAGTATCCAGCTCCAGGGGTTTCAACTGGAGGGACTATTCAATCTGAACAGACCGATAGCTGGTGCAAAAATTCTAGTCTGGTCCTACAAGTTTCCACTGTTCTAATCCCCCGGATTTTGTAGAGTAAGCTCAAAAATCTGATGCTCTACCGCCCGGATGGGCGCTGGAAGTTCGTTCAGTCTTTTCTCCTGCTGGGTTCCGCTCCCCACGGCTCCAGCGCCCTCCGGGCGCGAGCCTCTCCTGGCTCGGATTCCGGTGGTGTGCCCAACGCGGCAAACCACCGGCCACTTTCCACTGCCCATCCGGGCGAAAGCCAATTCGGAATCACCGAAATTCCATCCCCCATTTATGGGAACTTGTACTAAGCCCTTTGTTTTCAATATAGGGCTTACCAGTCCACAAAATCTGGGGGGATTAGAAGAGTTTAACCCTGGCTGTTTCCAAAGCTTTCAAATGCTGTGATAACCCCGACATGAGGAATAAAATCAGAAGCAGTTATGGTTGATAATACTGCTTCTACCGGATTTTGTGTTGGAGACAAATCAGAAGAACCGATGAGTCAGTACCACCCGCGTCAGTGGGTGGGTCCGCTTGCTTCCACCCCCACCCGCTCACGCAGGTGGTACTGACAAGTCCTTTATTTCCAACACCGATCTGGCTTAACACAAAGTCAACAGTCATGGGACTTCTTAACCCATTGAAATCATTAGGTCTCCCTGGTATTTGCCGTGAACGTGGCAGGTTGATGAAAATTCAAACCAGTAAGTTCTTTAGAATCAATCGCTGTTTTTGGAGCTATCTGTTCGTTTTCACGGGAAAGACCAAAGAGTCGGGTGAAATCCTGACTACTCAAAATGGCAAAGACGTCGGAAAGCATTTACCGTTCGTGGGTGACTCCAGGCACTCAGCTTCACTCTCCCCGCAGGAAAAAACCCACCTCTGGCATGAGGAGGTCGCCAACCAGAGCCATGACACACTGCTATGGAAACGCTGAAAATTGAAATCCAGGTTTCAAAATAAAGTCTTCCCAGGGATAACCAGATGGTGTAGAGTGACTCATCAAGCTGAAAGGTATTCCTTCACTCCTGGAGTGTGCTCCACAGATCTGGTTAGTTCACTGCCCTCGCCTCATGAGTTTGGCGATCCCAAGGTTTTCGACCAACCGGACAGTGAGCACGCTTGACTGAAATGCAACCATCCGGCACTTGCGGCGCTTACGGTGACCTGCAAGTGTAACCATTTGACATAGAAACAGTAACCTGCACATTGATTTGCCTGATTTTGCCCTCCACCACCAAACCGATTGACTGCAATTGGTGGAGGTAAGGTTCAGGCCCGGTACGTGGTGAAGCACAAACCCGTTGTTGATCCAATAGCCCTGACCTGGTTGGGGGTACGGTCACAACGAGGAAGGATATGTGTGTGAATACTGCCAGGGGATCCGTGTTGCTGAATCGCCGGTCCGTCCTCATCGGACTGTGTGCGTTGATTCAAATTTCCATCCTGTCAAGCCTGGTGTCTTCGATTGGATTCACCGGTTCAGGTGAGATGTCTCGTTCACATGCTCCACGGGCAGTGACGGCTCAAACGCTGTTTCCGCAAACCCAGCCTTCTCAAAATGGCACTGGGGTCGGCCCCGCGATTGCCACCACCCGGTTTGACCTGGTTGGGTTAAACATTGCCTCCGGCCCAATCACCCAGTCCGTCCCGGTCAATACCCCCACGGCGGTCACCACCACCCTCCAGGTACCGGTTGGGAGCAACCCCCAGCAAATTCTGGCGGGACTCAATCCGAATTATCGCATTCGGGGTGACCTGTCCGGTCCATCCTTTGCCATGCCGCGACCCCTGGAGGCCCGCATCGGCGAACCCCTGCTGATTCCCGTGATGTCCAAAACCGGTGACCACCGGGTGCAAAACCTGCGGGTGGTGGATACCAGCCTCCCTGGTGCGCCAGCCGTGGCCCCGGTTTCACCCGACGCGTGCAGCATCACCGTGATTGAGCAAATCCTGGTTTCCGAGGTCAAAGTCCGCGAACTCAGCTATGACGAAATTGTCAAAGCCGGAATCCAGGTCACGGATACCAATTATCAATTTTTCAACTTCACCCTCGCACTGGCGACCACTTCAACCGCCCAGGACATCAGCATTCCGGTGGCGTTTCCCAATACCCGGATTGCAGATCCCCGCCCACTGATCGGAACACCCCAGATTCCTCAAAACCAGACCCTCCAGGTGCCGGTGCCGGATGTGCTTCCGGTGATGCTCAAGCCGCTGCCATCTGGCGATTCCGATCCTGATTTCAAAAACGGTCTGGGCCCGGATGGTCAATTTCCCGCTCAAATCCCCGGACTGATTGTGTTCCCGGGCCGGGTTGGTTTTTTGAACCAGTTTTTTGAAGCAATTGTGATTGTGGCCAACGGGGCGCCCGACGGGAGTCCGCTGGTGCTCCGCAACCTGAAAGCCAAAGTTCGCCTGCCAAATAATGGGACGCCGACTGATCCGGCGGATGATCCGCTCCGGATTGTCGTCACCCAAACCGGAGGCGAAGTGACGGAACTTGAACTCCACGGGCTGGGCGCGGACGAAATCTACGGTACGGCGGATGACACACTGTCGTTTGCCCCGAGCCAGTCGGGGCAGGCGGCATTTTTGCTGGAAGGTGTTCGCGAAGGACTCCACACGGTTGCCTTTGACCTGGAAGCCAAACTTGATGGGCTTCCCATCGGGGAAGTCACCGTGGCCGGGGAAGTCACGGGGGCGGTTCTGGTCCGGGATGCCAGCTTTGCGGTGACGTTCACCCACCCGGCGGTGGTGCGGGCCGGCCAGGAATACACGCTGGCGATGACGATGCTCAACACGGGCAGTCGGGACATCCAGGGCGCCATTGCCCAACTTGCCGCAAACTCCATTTCCGGAGCGGAACTGATCGGAAACGACACCGGATCCAGGGATTTTCCGACCACCATTGGGCGCGGGGCTTCGGGAACGGTGACATGGCGGTTGCGGGCCAATACGACCGGGCAGGTCACGGCCTCCTATGTCAAAGTCGGGAGCGATGTTTCCGCCGGCCTGACGCTCACGACCGGAGTTGGAGACCGCAACGTTCCGTTGTCGCCGGATTCACTCATTTTGCCCGAACAGGTGAAGTTCTTGCCCGAAAATGTGGTTGATGCCGCCCGGGCCGTATTAGGCCAGGCGTGGAGCGTCGCCACCACCCCACGCTACATCCTGCCCGAAGGCGTGCTTCCAATCGAGCGTCAGGTCGTGGTGGATCGGGCGGTTGAATTAGGGGTTGCCGGGTTGCGGGTTGAATTTGGCGAACCAACGCCGGTTTCATTATTTACGGCACTCAGAGACTGGCTTGGAGAGTTACAAACGATTCCGGATCCTGGTTTGGCTGATGCGGTGCGGAATACGCCCGCCGGGTATCTCTGGGCCGACCAGCTTGGGGCACAGTTTCGCGCCACGCTGAATTCCAGTTCACAACCCGTCACGCCCGCCGATTTTTTTCAAACACTGGTTGAAACAGAATCGTCGAGGTCGCCATTGATCTCGGCCCTGATTTCACAGCCGGAAGGTCCGCCGGTGTTCGGGGCTCGATTGAGTGATGCCACAGGCAACCAGGTCGGATTCGGACCGGCTGAAACCGACCGGTTTGGCGATTTCCCCCAGGGCAGCGCGTTTCAGCTTGCGGAGTATGATGGGCTTGGGAATCCAACCACCAGTCGCGGGCAATTTCTGCTGGTTTCCAATCCGACCCCTGATGCCTGGAACCTGGAACTGTCAGGCTGGCGAACCGGAACCGGAGACCTGCGGCTGGCGCTTCCGACCGGGAATAATGCCTATCGCCAGTTCAGTTTTGAAAATATTGCTGTGACACCGGGTGACCGCTATCGGGTTCGGTTTCTGCCGTTCCAGAGCACGACGCTGGTGCTTGAAAAACTGGTCAATGGCAGCTATCAAACAGTCAGTACCGCCGTCACAAGCATAATCAATGAGCCGCCACCACGGGTGGTTGGGGTGGTTCAGGTGACGTCGGAGGTCCTGGCCGGAGGCGATGATTTTGGTCGGGTGATTGGGGTGTTGTTCTCCAAACCGATGAATAAAGCCGCGACGGTGGCGTTGAGTCGGTACACCATCGGCGGTGGTGAACTGGCTGGTTCAGACCCGGTCCAGCTTGTTGGCCGGCAGGTCAAAGCGACCAGTGCCCAGATCAATTTCGGCGACCGATTGGCGCTCCTGGCGCTGGATACGCCGGTTGGGCCATACCTTCGGCGGGAGTTGACGGTTCAAAACCTGGTGGATGCATCAGGGTTTGAGGTCAGTCCGTCTCCGCAAACGCTTCCGATTCAAATGCGGGTCTCACCCCAGGGAAATCCACCCGGAGGGTATGCCACCGGACGGGTGCTCAGTGCCGATGGCACCCCGGTGGCCAATGCCCCAGTGCTCTATTCAACGGTGGATTGTGGCCCTGAGAGTTTTGAATCACGGATGGTACTGGTTGCGGTGCAGTACACCGATGACCAGGGGCGATATACTTTTGACTACATTCGGAATAGCGCCTGTGGGATTCCTTCAACCTTTGAAGCGACCCATCCGGTGACCAGTTCCACCAAACGCCTGTCAACTCCGATTGTGTACGACGGACAAAAACTGGGGCTGGATTTTGTCTTTTTGGCGCGGGGGAGAATTCAAGGGCGGGTTTTGACGGCTGGAGTTCCATCGCCGAGCGCCTTCCTGAAAATTGTTCCGGCGCTGGATGTGGCCGGTACCAAAGTTGTTCAGGCGGATTCACAGGGAAACTATGTTGCGGATGACATCCCGGTCGGAAGCGTGTCGGTTCAGGCGGTGGCGTTCGGTACGCCGCCCCAGCCCAACGGCATCGCCAGCGGGTACATTGAAAGCGCCACCACACCGGCGATAGTCAACGTCAATTTACAGCCATTAAACGGTGTCATCAGCGGGCGGGTGGTCAATCCAAATGGAACCCCAGCTCCTGGATTACTGGCGGTCGTGTATAACAGTCCCGGCCAACCCCGGTCGCCACTTGGATTTGCCTATGGGGATGCCGATGGGAATTTCCGGATTACCAAACTTCCCTTGCAAAAAGTGTATCTGGAAGTGGTGGATTATGTAACCGGGCTGGCGGTTCAGCAGCCGGTGACGCTGTCGCTGTCGCAGTCAACCATCACTGGCGTGGTGTTGACCCTGCCGGGGTATGGCACCATCAGCGGACGGGTGGTGGATGACCAAAATATCCCTGTTCCAGGCGTGACGGTACTGGGTGCTGGACGAATTGAAGTCACGGACACGGTGGGGAACTATGTCTTGCAAGGCATAACAGCCGGAGTGCTTCAACTCACCAGCCCTGGAAACAGTCAGTTTTTCCCTGGTTCAGTCACGGTTCAGGTTCAGCCGGGTACGACGGTGACCAATGCCACTCTGGTCGTGCGGCGAAAACCGGCGCCGGGACTGATCCAGGGGTATGTGTATCAGGCGACCGGGGTAAATGGGACGCCCAGCCCGCTGGGTGGGGTGACGGTTACCTATGACGGCATCAATCCCGGCAGTTATGATGAAGACGGGAACTTTCAACCGTTGACGACGGTGACCAATGCCCAGGGATTTTATTCAATGACGAATGTCCCAACCACCGTGGTCCATACCGTCCGGTATGTCAAACGCGACGAAGGGCTGGCGGTCAATCTGAAGGTTGAGGTGCCGCCGGGTGCCACCCTCACGCGGGATGTTACGTTCCGCCCAGTCCAGATTCAGGGGCGTGTGTTTCAACCGGATGGTGTCACCGGAACCGTTGCCCAGGTCAAACTCAAAGCCCCAGGTTTTGATAGCCGTCCGGGGCCGGCCTTTGGTCTTTTTGACCCAAACGCGACCCCGTCATTTACCTTACAAACTGACAGCGCCGGACAATTTCAAACCGGCAAGCTCAACCCAGGGCCATATTCCGCCTCAACATCAAATGTCTTTTTTCCAGTCAAGGTGTCACGAAATGGTTTTTTAAGACCTGGTGAAAGTGCCAATTTGACATTTACGCTGGTTGATCAACTGGCTGGAAAACTCCAGGGAACGATCTTTCAGCCAGATGGCACGACGCCGGTGGGTGCCGGAGTTCAAGTGACGCTGGGCGGTGGCGGGCTGGCCGATGCGACGGTCCGCACTGACGAGACGGGCCACTATGAATTTGCCGAAGTCTTCACCGATGGAAATTATGTGCTCACGGCACTTGATCCAGTCACCGGCTTTTCCAACCGGACGCGGGTCGCCATGCGGTACAACCAGGATGCCGCAGCGGATCTGAGACTGCTTGGAACCGGAAGTCTGCGGGTGACAGTGGTGGATGGTGCTGGAATTCCGGTTTCATCCGGAACCGTCACGCTCACCGGGACGGCTTATCCCAATACCAGCCGGTTCACAACCATCCCGGACAGTTCCGGAATGGTCCAGTTCGACAATCTGCCGGAAGGCAGCTACACGCTACTGGCCTCGCGAACCGGCCTGTCCGGACGGGCTTCGGTAACGGTGGTGCGGACCCAGACAGTTGAGACGGTCGTCCAGCTTCAAAACGCGGGAACGGTTGAAGGCCGGGTCTATTTGCCTGGTGGTCAGACTCCTGTGGGGCTGGCGGATGTCAAACTGGCGCTGGGCGGACGGGTGATTGGGTTTGTGATTACGTCGGATGCCGAAGGGGAAGTTGGCACCTTCCGGTTTGAAGGCGTTCCCGCCGGAAACTTTACCCTTGATGTCTTTGACAACCGATCAGGCCGAACCGGGAGAGCAACGGGACGGATTGTCCAGCAAGGTGAAGTGGTGACCGTTGACGTGGAGTTGATTGCACTTGGGACCGTCACCGGGCAGGTCACCGCCAACGGCACACCGGTTGGTTCGGCCCTGGTCAGCCTGAGTTCAACCAGCAATGCCGGATTTTCCAATCTGCAAACCACGGCTGATACCGATGGCCGCTTCCGGTTGACCGGAATTCCCGCCGGACAATTTCAGGTGCGGGTGGTGAATGGTCCCGGTGGACTGGCTGGATCAACCACAGGTCAGGTTCCAGGTGGGGTGGAGCCGCTCCCCGAAACCGTGGCGGATATTGCGTTGACTCCAAGTGCATCGTTAACCGGAACCGTCTATCGGGCGGGCGGAATGGAGCGCGTTCCTGGGGCTGAAGTCACGATCACCGTCAATAACCGACAGTTTGGAACCAATGCGGATGAAACCGGGGTGTATCGGCTCGACTGGCTGCCACTTGGAACCGCTTCGGTGCTGGCCGAAGCGCCAACCGGAATTGATCGTGGCCTGGGAAGTGCTGTTTTGGACACGGCAGGTTCAACCGTGACCACTGACGTGATGCTTGACGGGATTGGAACAATTCGCGGACAGGCGACCGCGAACGATGGCAGTCCGTTAAACACTGGAACCGTGACCTTTACCAGCACCAGTGATCGGCCACAGGTGGTGGTGATTGCGACCGTTCAGGCCGATGGAAGTTATGAATTCCCACAGGTTCCAGCGGGAAGTTTCTCCCTGCGGTTGTCAGTGCCAAATGTGATCCGGGTTGGAACGGCGACGGGAACCGTGACGTCGGGCGGTATCCTCCCGATTGATTTACAACTGGCCGATGCCGGAAGCGTGCTGGGCCGGGTGAAACGGGCCGATGGCGTGACCAACGCCGCCAATGCCAAAGTCACGCTCCGGATGACGAGTGGGGCCAATCCCGGTGTGGTGTTTATTGCCTACACAGGTTTTCAGGGTACGTTCTTGTTGGACGGCATTCCGCTGGGCTCATTCTCAATCAGGGTGGAAGATGCCCTGACGCAGGGGGTGGCGGTGGTGCCGACCGCATCGCTGGCGACCAATAACCAGACGCTCGATCTTGGGACCTTGACCCTGGATGTGACGCCAATTCAGGTGCAATCAGTCACTCCAACCGATGGCACCGTCAATGCTCCGCGAACAGGCCCCATCACGATTGCTTTTTCAGAACCGGCATTGGCCAGCACGGTCAATGGTTCAACCCTGCGGCTCTTGAAAGGCACAACGAATGTGTCAGCCAGTGTGGCCCTGGCTGGTGATGGTCTGTCAGCCACGCTCACACCAACCTCGCCGCTTGAAGTTTTGACCACATACACCGTCGTGGTGACGACCGGCGTGACGGATCTGGTCGGGCTGGCGCTTCAGAACGAATTCCGGTCATCGTTTACCACCCGTGATGACGTTCCACCGACGGTGCAAAGCCTGACCCCGGCGAACAACAGCCGCCAGATTGCATTCAATACCACGATCCAGGCAGTGTTCAACGAAGCGCTTGATCCAGCTCAGGATCTGGCTGCCGTGCTCCAGTTCACGACCGATGCCGGACAGGCTTTGCCTGGAAATGTGGTGTTGGATGGAACGGGCAAAATTCTGACGTTTACCCCAGCCAGTCTGCTTGCGGAAAGCACCTTTTATCGAGCGACGGTCAGCGGTGCCAGAGATCTGGCCGGAAATGTGCAAACCGTGGCCGCAAATTCGCGGTTTCTGACGGTTGATACCACGCCGCCAACCATCACTTTATTCACCATTGGGGGGGCTCCGGCGGTTGAGGGAATGCAGGTCACCACCGAATTTCCAACCATTTCAGCATCGTTTACTGATGTCAACTCGCCGGTGAGTTACCAGATGTGGTTGGGACAACAAGGCTTCCCGCTGACTCAGGTGCGAAATGGAGCTGGATCCAGTGTTGCCTATTTCCCAACCCTGGCTTTGAATGAAGGAAATTACACGGTTGAACTCCGGGTCACCGACAGTGTCGGCAACCAGCAGACCCAGACCATCAATTTCACGATTGTGTTGCTTGGACCGCAAGTTCTGACCGTGACTCCGGCGGATGGCGCGACGGGTGTGTCACGAACCCCATCCATCATCATTGAGTTCAACCAACCGCTCAAACAAAGCACCGTCAATTCCAGCACCATCAGGTTGCTCAAGCAATTCACCCCAGTTTCAACCGTCATCGCACTGTCTCCTGACCGCCAGACGGTTTCGGTGTCGCCGGTTTCCCAACTTGATCCAGGGACGCTGTATACCATCGAGGTCACCACTGGCGTCCAGGATGATGACAATCGCCCGCTGGATGCGATTTTCAGAGCCAGCTTTACCACGATTGATAATCAGGCACCAGCCGTGGTGACGGTTTCGCCATCCAATAATGCCGTCAATGTGGCGCTCCGTCCGACGATCAGCGTGACATTTGACGAAGCCCTGGCTGCTGGGCAAACCCTGACCGAGATTGTGAAACTGGCGCCCGATGACACCCCAACCCAATTTCTTTCATTGACGGCCAGCCTGAGCGGCGATAGCCGAACAATTACCGCTCAACCTACAGTGGATCTGGCTGACAGTACCCGGTTTGTGGTTACAATCACCGGACAACGGGATGGAACGGGAAATACCCAGACCACGACGTTCACGTCGCGGTTTACGACGCTGGATCAGACCCCACCCGTGGTTAACCCGCTGAGCATTGACGGCACGATCCAGTTCACCTTACAACCGTTTATCAGTGCTACGTTCTTTGACAATCTGTCAGGCATTGATACCAATCAGGTCGTGTTGACGCTCGATGGAGTGACCATCACAACTGGGGTCAACATCTTTGGGAATGGCTTGAGTTACACCCCACCAGACCCACTGACGGTTGGGCCGCATACGGTCACGGTGCAGGTCAAAGACCGGGCTGGAAATACGAGTGCTATTCGCTCGGCCACCTTTACGATAGACAATACACCGCCGAACATCACGAGCTTCACGATTGACGGCCTGGAAGCGTTTGACGGCATTGAAATCAACAACACACTGCAACCGGAATTTATTATCGCCTACACCGAGGAAGGCAGCCTCAATGAAAGCCAGTCTTCGCTGGCGATTGGGTTGCAAAGCGAGACACCACAACCCGTTCCAGTGACCTTTGAATTCAACCAGCTTCGCTACCAGCCGCCTTCGCCATTTGCTTCAGGGGTGTATCGCGTGGTGGCCACACTGGTTGACGGACTGGGCAATACCACCACCCGGAGCATCACGTTTGCCTTGAGTGTTACCGAGCCGGTCATCGGCAGCGTTTCGCCCGCCACTGGTTCCCAGCACGGCGGCACCAGCGTGACGTTGCAGGGTTCACGGCTTCTGAATTCAACTGGAACCCCGCCGGTGGTTCTGGTCGGCAACCGTCCGGCGGTTGTCAAATCGGCGGTTGAAGGCCCTCCCGATCAGGTGGTGATTGTGATTCCAGCCAGTTCGCCTGGAAATGCTCCGCTTCAGGTCATCAATGACCGGGGGACAGGGTTAGCCGATCCAGGATTTGCCTACACCGCCGACCCGCGCACCCCGTTTGTGACTGAAGCCGACACGCGGCTGCTCTGGCATCTCGATGAACCGCAAGACGGGCAGGTCACCCTGGCTGATTCCGGGCCAACTGGACTCTTGACGGCAACGGCCTTTACCAGTTCGGTGGAAGGCCGCTTTGGCAGCGGACGGACCGCCCCAATCACGGGCGACAGTGAAACCGAGTCGCTGGCACTGGAAAATACCAGTTTCACCCTGGCAACCTGGTTTAAGGTTGGGGCAATTGATCGTCCATACACGCTTTTCGGCAAGGGAGACCCGTCGGGAAGCGATAGCCTGACGGCCTACACGCTGCAGGTTCTGGCCAATGGTGGCGTGCGTGGGCAGCTTTTTGATTCGGCTGACACGCTCTGGCAGGTGGAAAGCACCGGAGTTGTCACTACGGATGACCAGTGGCATCAGGCAGTGCTGACGGTTGACCGGGCAGGAACTATGGTGCGTCTCTCTCTGGATGGCGTCGAGGTTGGATCAGCCAATCAACCGGCAGGATTCGGAAATCTGAGGCTGGTTGAATCTTATCCAGTCTATGCCGGAGTGGCTGACACCACCGACGATACCGGCAATGAAACCAGTCCCGGTGAATTCCCGGGTATTCTGGATGAAATCAGGGTTTCTTCAAGCGCGCACACGGGCAGCCGGATTGAGCAATTGTATCAGGGCAGTGCCGGAACCCTCGGCCTCCAGGTGGTTTCGGTGTCGCCCCGGTTTGTGGTTCGGGGTGAATTGGCAACGGTGCGGGTGATCGGGTACAACCTGGCTGGGGCCACGGTGACGGTGCTGGATCCAGCCGGAACGGCCGTTCAAGTGTCATCGAGCCTGACCTCCGCCACCGAAGCCACATTCCAATTCACAATTGATTCCGGCGCACCGCTCGGAACCGCTCAGGTGACAGTTACTTCCGGACAAGGCACCTCCACAGTTCCGCTCCTCGTGCTTGATCCAAACCGCAGTCGCCCGCTGGTTGAATCCGATACTGCACTCCTGTGGAATCTGGATGAATCCGGCGACGGACAGCTTGACATCCTTGACGCCGGATCGTTTGGCATCACAGGTCAAAGTGGGTTTGCGTCCACGGCCCAACCCGGACGGTTTGAAGGGGGCCGGGCAATGGCGGACATTACTTCCGGTTCCGCCGGGCCAGTTCAGTTTCCAGCTTCGGATTTCACGGTTGAATGCTGGGTGAAAACCGGTCCAGTTGGACGCCGGTTTGTACTGGCTGGAAGTTCTCAGTATCAAAGCGGTTATGCGCTCAATGTGTTGCGGTCGGGTGCCGTCCGGGCAGAACTGACCGATTCCGTCGGTTTGATTTGGAAAGCCCAGGTGTCGCCGTCGGTCTATCACATCACCGACAACCAGTGGCATCAGGTCCTGATGACGGTCAATCAGACGACCGGGCAGCTCTCCTTATATATAGATGGTATGGTGCGAGCCTCCGCGACAAAACCGGTTGGGTTTGGACAACTGTTTCAAACCGGCCAGTTTTTGGCGGGTGTGTCAAGTTCGGTGTATGACCCGTTGGATGACGGCCCAACTGAGTTTCCAGGTACGCTGGATGCCATTCGGGTGTCATCAACGGCCCGTTCGGCAGAAAGCATTCAGGAACTCTTTGATGGAACGTCACCACTCCGGGTCGTGACGATTTCCGCCCGTGAAATCAACCGCGACAAGACCGGTCAGACCACGGCCAGCACTCAGGTAACCCTGGTTGGGACCAATCTGGATGGCATCACCGCCGACATCGTGCGAAATAGCACCTCGATTGGAACCGCCACGGTTGATAGTGCCACCTACAACCAGGCGCAGGTCACGCTGTCCATTCCGCCAAATACCACCCTGGGACCGGCCAATCTGGTGTTGAGCAAGGCCGGGCAAATTGACAGCCTGGTGCCGGTCTTCATCGTCGAGCATCGTCCGTTTGAAGTTGACGCCACTACCCGGCTGCTCTGGCATTTGGACGAAACCGACAATGGCAATCTCCAGCTCCAGGATGCTGGTCCATATAATCTTTCTGGGTACACCAGTTATGATTCGCGAGCTGTTCCGGGACGGTTTGCTGGTGGAAGACGGTTGGCGGGAATTTCGGCAGGTGCGTTCAACGGTGAATTTTCATTCGGGTCAGGTGCTTTCACAATTGAAGGCTGGGTCAAAACTTCGCCAGTTTCAAGAAGTTACACGTTGTTGGGGCTGGGAGATTCGCCAAATCAAACCAAACTGCAGCTTCTGCCGACCGGAACACTCATCGCTTCGCACCAGCTCTCCACGACCAACCCGGTTCAACTTGAACTTCGCCGGAGTGCCTGTCAGATTGACGATGGGAACTGGCATTCCCTGGCGCTGGTGACGGATGTTACCAATGGCCGGTTGACGTTGTTTGTGGATGGCGTCGAGCGCGCCACGACGAGCATGCCGGGTCAGCCGGTGACACCTGATTTCTTTTCACTGGTGGCTGGAAGTGCCAGCACTGATGACACCAGTGGAACAACGGGCCCCGAAAGCTTCCCTGGCATTCTCGATGAAATTCGGATTTCGGATGGTGGTCGTTCAGCGGCTGAAATTGCGGCGGTTGTTTTTGGGCCGGATTCACCGCCAGTCGTTTCTCCGGTTGTTTTTTCAGTGACGGAACCGGTTTTGACCCGAGGCGGTACGACCGTGATCGGGTTGAATGGTGCTGGACTGACCAGTGCCACGCTGACCACCAGTCAAAATGGAATCACGGTGACGGTTCAATCCACTTCGGCTTCGCGACTGGATGCCGAAATTTCAGTTGGCGCCACCGTGCCGCGTGGTCCAGTGACGTTTACCCTGACAACTCCGGCTGGAACGACCAGCGTGACACTGCTGGTGGCTACTCAGCAGCCGTTTGCCGATGCCGAATCTGACACCGTGCTTCTGTGGCATCTGGACGAACCCGGAGAAGGACAACGCCGGCTCTATGACAGCGGATTGATTGGCATTGATGGATTTTCAAGCGGAAACTCCCGATCAGTCGGTGGACGCTTTGGAACTGGACGGACCAAACCTGGGGCGTCCAGCATTCGAGTCGCCGATCAGCTCGACGTTGTGTCTTCTGGATTTACCCTGGAAACCTGGATCAAAACCAATCCGGTTGGCCAGACTTATACCTTGCTTGGAAAAGGAGCCACCACCGGGGAAGACTCACAAACAGCGTACGTCCTGCAGTTGCTTCCGTCCGGATTGATTCGGGCACAGCTTTTTGATGAAAACGGGCTGGAATGGCGGGCCGAGGTGCCAGCTTCAACCGTGGATGTAACCGACAACATCTGGCATTTCCTGGCTGTGACAGTTGACCGTTCTGGAAATCAACTCCGGCTGTATGTGGATGGAACGGAACGGGTTGCAGTTGCAATGCCGGGTGGATTCGGCACCCTTCGGACGACAGCGAATGAGTTCTTTGCTGGAACCTGGGATCAGGCAGAGCCGGTCACGTTCGGTGGTCCACCGGAATTTCCTGGAACGCTGGATGAAATCCGGGTGTCGGACATTGCCCGCACCGCACAGGAGATTTCCAACACCTGGCTGGGAACAGACCCGCCGTCCGGTGGCACCCAGTTGAGTATCACGTCACTTTCACCTGATTTCCTCACGATTGGCGAAGAAACCGTCATTCGGGCCACGGGTGCCAATTTGGAAAATGCCGGTGTTACCGCAACTGATGGTGTCGGGAATCCACTTCCAGTCGAGGTGCTCACCACCACCGCCACCGAAATCCAGTTCAAAATCACACCGGCGAATGGAACCGCCATTGGAATGGCTGACGTGGTGATTTCATCACCAGCCGGTTCGGTCACTCGCAATTTGCGGCTGGTGGATGTGACCCGGATTCGTCCAGCGGTTGAGTCGGATACCGTGCTCCTCTGGCGGCTGGATGAACCAACAAATGGGTATCTCCAGGTGGAAGACATTTCGCCAAATGGAATTCGGGCCCAAACCAGCGCGTCATCCGAAGCCGTTTCCGGACGGTTTGCAGGTGGTCGGTCAAAAGCTGATATCTCAGCCGATTCAAATCCGATCCTGGCGCCTGGATCATCGAGTTTCACACTCGATTTCTGGGTCAAAACCCCATCGGTTTCCACTCCGGCACTGCTGGCTGGGGTTGGAACGCCATCGGGCTACTTCGGAGGTTCAAATTTCAGTCTGGCCTATGGCGTGGAATTGCTGCCAACAGGCAGTTTGCGGGCCGTAGTGACTGACCAGAGCCAGAAAGCGATGGTGGCAACATTGTTCCCAACCACCTATCAGGTCGCTGATGATCAATGGCATCAGGTAGTGCTGGTGATGGATCGTCAAGCCAGTCGTCTCAGTCTGGTGGTGGACGGAGCTGAACGCGCCTTTACCCCGATTCCATCTGGGTTTGGGCCGGTTGAACCTGAAAATTCGCTGGTGATCCGCCCACTTGGCGGGTCTCAGGTGACTGGTGAAACGGTCTTCCTCCAGATCGGCCCCTTTGTTGGAGCGATAGACGAAGTCAGGATTTCCTCCACCGCTCATCCGCTGTCACGGGTGCAAAGTGATTTTCAAGGCACGAGCCCATACCGGCTGACATCATTTGGAGTGCCTGATTTACAACGAACCCAAAGTGGCGGAAATGCCATAACCCAACTCACCGTGGAAGGCTATGACCTGACCGGGTTGACTGCCGAAGTCAGGCGCGCCGGCCAAGCTTTTGGTGCGACAACTTCAGTCACTTCAGTTGGATACCGACAGGCACAGGTCGAAATCACGGTGCCTCCGGCCACCACACTGGGACCAGCCCAACTGGTGCTGTCAAAAGCCGGGTTTGCCGACACGGTTTTTGACATCGCGGTTATTGAGCCGGCGGCTCCGGCGGTGGAACCTGAAACGTTGTTGCTGTGGCAGCTTGATGAACCCGGCACCGGTCAGGTGACCCTGTTTGATGGCGGACCACTGGGATTGCCGGGAACGACGGCCACGGCTTCGGTGGCGGAGTCAGGTCGGTTTGGGTCAGGTCGGTCACTGGCCAGAATCACGGCTGTGGCCAATGCCCGCGAACTCGAATTTGGTACCACCAGCTTTACCCTGGACACCTGGGTCAAGACCGGTCCGCTGGCAACTGATTACACGCTGGTTGGCAAGGGACGGGAATTTTCGGCCACCTTCAACACTGAATTGAACCTTCGGGTGACCAGTCTTGGGAAACTGGCGGGTGAAGTTGTTGATCAGGCTGGTGTTGTCTGGCAATCGGAAACCACGCTGGCTGATGGTCGGATCACGGACAACCAGTGGCATCACGTCACGATGGTGGTGGATCGGCAGGCAAACCAGTTGCGGCTGTATATTGATGGCGAACTGCGATCAGAAACGGCGATGCCTGACGGGTTTGGCAGCCTGCGCCTGGCAGGGTATCCCGTCTTTGCCGGGTTCTATCGTGGGTCACTCCCGTTTGGTGAACCACAGGAATTTCCAGGCATTCTGGATGGCATTCGGATTTCCTCCGGGGTGCGGAGCGCTGCCCGGATTGCCCAGGATTACATTGGGTCGGATGATCCACCGCCAGCCACCACGCTTTCAGTCAACAAGGTGCTGCCAGCCTATGTCCATCGTGGGGCAACGACCGCGCTTTCAGTGCGAGGGTTTGGTTTGGAAGGAGCAACCGTCAGTTTTGCTGATTCGGAACTTTCCGCCACGGTGACCCAATCAACCGCCGCCCGGCTGGAACTCAATGTCACGGCGACTGGAAGTGCAACCCTTGGAACGGTTCAGATGACAATCACCGCCGCCAACAGCCAGACGACGACGGTTCCGGTGACGGTGGTCAATCAGCAGCCGTTTGCGGACGCAACGGCCAGTTCACTGCTCCTGTGGCATCTCAACGAAACCTTCACCGGCTCCGGCACGGTTGTCAGTACCGCCACTGGAACGCCGGTCAACGGCTCCGCCTCATTTAATTCCCGACCTGCCACTGGACGCTTTAACGGAGGCCGGGAACTGGCCCGGATTCAGGTCTCCAACGATTTCGGACGCCTGACGATGGGATCATCCAGCTTTACCGTCGAAGGCTGGTTTAAGTCATTCACGGTGAATGGGACGTACACCCTGGCTGGAAGATCGGCCATCTGGGAGTCAGCGTTTTCCCCAACCGATCAGATGCCATTTGGAATTCAATTGCTTCCATCCGGGAAACTCCGCGGGCGAATCCTCAACGCCAGTGGGACATCAGTTGAAGTCCAGGCCGAAACCCCGCTGGCCGACGATGGAACGTGGCATTACGTGGCGCTGGTGGTGAATCGGTCAAACGGGACGGTCAAGCTCTACCTGGATGGAACGGAACGCGCTTCGTCAACCATTCCAGGTGGATTTGGAAGTCTGTCAACCACGACTCAATTGTTTGTCGCCGGGCGAATAGATGTCTTTCAAACCAACAATGCAGATGCTCCAACCGAATTTCCCGGCGTGCTCGACGAATTCCGAATTGTGAATACCGCCCGCACGGCGGCGGAAATTGAAAGTACGTGGACCGGGGAGTAGTGAGGGATGAGGGATGAGGGATGAGGGATGAAATCAAACATGCAGGATTGTCGCTTTTGGTTTGTCCTTTAAGTCCTTTAAATCCTTTAAACCCCTTCAATTGCAGGACAACGGGTAAAACAGTGAAACGGTGATTTATGGCGAATTTTCGGTGTCAACCAACGCGGCAAAAGCTAGGAGGGGCGGCCAGTTTCGGGCTACGCTTTTTCCGCCAGGCCCTGATTTGTCTGCTGGCGGGATTGTTGCTGGTGGAACCCAATCTCCTGGTGTTTTCAACCATGTCGGCAGCGACAAAGAACGTCACCCCGTTGGCGCCATTTGTTTTCACTGAGGTTACTCCGGAACCAGAATCGGCCACCGAAAGCGAAGAAGCTCCAGCTCCAGCTTCGTCCAATCAAGCAGCCCGCCCGCAATTTCGCCGCCTTCCATCAGGCGTTTCCACCACCACGGATCCACTCATCACCAGTCTGGATGTCGCCGAGCCTGCGCCGGACGCCCAGGAAAAACTGGTGACTCTGCACGGCTTCAATTTTCACCCCAAATCAACCGTCACCCTGGATGGCGTGGCGGTTGAATCCATTTTCCAAACTCCAGAAACCCTGACGCTGTTGCTCCCGGTTGATTCAACCTCGCCTGCTGCGGCCAAAACCGGACCGCTCCCGCGATTGATTGTGGTCAAACAACCGAATGGCAAAACGGCGACCACCACGTACTGGCAAAAACCTGAAGCGCCGGAGACAGCCGGGTTGTCACTTCCAGGCATTGCCGACCAAAGCCCCATTCTGCCCAAAGGACTTCCGGGCATGCCGGACCTGTCCCTGCCTGGATTCAAACCTGGAAAACAAGCGTCACAGACACCGTCGCGCCTGTTCAAACCGTCGTTCCAGCCGCGAATGGTTGCTCCAGATGCGGTCATTTCCCGACGTGCCCCGGTTTTGGAAGGTGGCCGGATTTCGGGAGCGCTCCGGGTGGGAGAAGCTAAAAATTTTGCCCTCGGACGTGGATTTGAGGCTGGTTCGGATCTGTATGTGACGGGGATTCCCGCCATTGATGCCGGCAGTGGGGCCAGGTATCCGGCCACCGTGGATGAAGGTGCCTCTAAACCGACGTCCGGCTATCGCGTGACGCTCCAACCTGGAGCGAAGCTGGGTGGCAAGGTCCACGTTCGCTCTGAGGCAATTCAAATTCCAAAAGATTTTCCAACCCATCTCCCGCAACCCATCGCGAAAAAACCGGAAGCTCAGGAAAATGAACAACCAGCCACCAGCGCTCCGAAGGAGCAGCCAGAAGGTAGCCTGGGGGAAACCGCTCTGGGTGCACCCCCAGGAACCAGCCCCTCCTCCGATTCCGCCCCGGCAGGGGCGGGAACAGTTGTTGCCCCTCCAGGGCCGGATGATAAAGGGGATGGCAGAACCTGGGGTGCAAAGCCACCCCAGGCTACCACTCTGGCTACCTCTCCGAGGTGCATCAATGATCCTGTCCCTGGTAAGGGTACTCAGCCTTACTCAGAGACCGGGTCCACAGATCTCCGTGACCTGTCTTTCACTGGAACCACTGAGCCATTTTCACTTGAGCCGGGAGTTTACAGTTCACTGACGGTGAGCCAGGGCACAACCGTGAAGCTGAAGGCTGGAAGCTACACCTTTTCTGGAAATGTCGTGATCGCCGGTGATGGCAGGCTTGAGTGTTTGGGTGAAACCACCATCAATATTGGTGGGACACTGGCACTGTCCAATGGTCAGATGACGGCTCCGAATGCCAGCCGGGTGACCGTCAATGTGCTTGGGAAATCGGTTTCCATCGCTGGAAAGAGTCAGCTTCGGGCCCATCTCCGGGCGCCGTATGCGGTGGTCAAACTGACTGGGGGTTCACAACTTCGCGGTCTGGTTTTTGCCGATCAATTTGTCATGCACGGCGGGTCGGTGGTGGCTGAAGGTGCTACCAAATCTGATGCGCAACTCATTCCAAATCAGGAAGTTGCCATTGCTCCGGTTGCCTTGACCAGACCGGCGGAACCAAAACCTCCGGCACCAAAAAATGAACTTCCAGTGGATCTTTCAGCCAATCCGGTGCTGGCCACGGCGATTCTGAATCCAATGCAATCGCCCACGACGACCGATGCCGTGATTTCCATCAATGCTCCGACGCTCAACAGCGGACGGATTGAAGGTGCACTCCGGGTATTCAATGGGCAGTCCTTTCATATCAATGGGGGATTGAACCTGACCGGGGATTTGCTGGTGGTGGGAACGCCCACTATCAGGCTGAATGGGAATGCGTCAACCGGTGGCATCGTGGATGGCAGTGGTTCGCCCAATCCTTCCAATTACCAGGTCACCTTAAACGGCGGCGTCCAGATACCGGGGAAAATCTACCGCCGAACCGACCCAATTGCCTTGCCGTCCGACATTCCAACCACGGTTCCAGCACCAACCGGCAACCGAACCGTCAATATTAATAATGCGAATGATCTGGCCAACATCGGTGCCTGGAATACGGTTCGTGACCTCAACGTCAACGGGTCAAACTGGGTGATTGACGTGCCGCCGGGCAATTACGGCACGTTCACGCTCAACAGCGGGTCGCGGTTAAACTTCACGAGCGGCACCTACAACTTCCAGGGAACGCTTAACCTGAATGGTCAGGCACTGGTGGTGGTCACCGGAGCGACGACGATCACGGTTGGGCAGGCATTTAATCTGAATCAAGGGCGGATTCAGCCAGGGATGAACACCCTTTCCAGCCAGATTCGGCTCAACCTGCTTGGGCCCAATTTGAATGTCAACGGCAACAGCGAAATCCAGGGTTGGGTGCGCGGTGTCAATACCGAAGTGACACTCAACGGGAATGGCACGATTCGCGGCCAGGTCATCACCAAAAAACTCTCGATCAATGGTGGCACGGTCACGGGAACGTTTGCGGCGCCAGATACCCAGCCGCCAACGTTGACGATTGCGTCGCCCGTGAATAACAGCTTCACGGCGAGTGCCACCATCACGGTCAGCGGGACGGCGACCGACGGCGGAGCCGGTGCCACGGGCGTGGCCACCGTCAAAGTCAATGGTGTCACCGCCACGCTCGACACCGGAAGCGGCACCTGGAGTCTGGCTGGAGTTGCCCTCACTGAAGGCCCAAACACCATCAGCGTCCAGGCAATTGACAATGCCGGGAACCAGGTCACCCAAAGCGTGACGGTCAACCGCGACAGCCAGCCGCCAACCCTGACGATTACCACCCCAGTCAATAACAGCGCCACTCAGGCAGCGACCGTGACGGTCAGCGGAACCGCGACCGATCAGGGGTCGCCAGCCGCTGGTGTGACTTCGGTCACCGTGAATGGAAACGCGGCTTCGCTCAACACCGGGACCGGCGCCTGGTCGCTGGCAAATGTCCCGCTGGTTGAAGGTGCCACCACATTGACGGTTCGGGCCGTGGACGCCGTTGGGAATCAGACCACCCAGGTCATCACGGTCATTCGCGACACGGCCTCGCCCGGTGTCACCACTACCTCCCCCGTCAACAACAGCTTTACCGCAAGCACCACGATTGAAGTCAGCGGTACGGTCACGGATCCAGGTGCCGCACCGTCGGGCGTGGTTTCAGTCACGGTCAACGGTTCGCCGGCGACCCTTGATGTCGGTAGCGGCACCTGGTCGCGAACCGGAGTCAGTCTGGTTGAAGGATCAAACGTCATCACGGTTCAGGCGACGGATGCCGTGGGGAACCAGTCTTCCCAGACGGTGACCGTGATTCGCGATACCCAGGCACCAACCCTGACGATTACCTCGCCTGCCAATAACTCCACAACTCAAAGTGAAACCATCACGGTGACGGGAACGGTTGCGGATCCAGGAACTGTGCCATCCGGCGTGGCTTCAGTCACGGTCAACGGCGTGCCGGCGGTCATCAACACCAGCGCCGGCACCTGGTCGGCGGCGAGTATTGCCCTGGTGACCGGAAGCAACCCCCTTTCAGTCGTTGCCGCCGACACGGTTGGAAATCAAACCACCCAGACCATCACTGTTATTCGGAATGACGTTCAACCCGACACCACACCGCCAACCCTGACGGTGGCCACGCCGGCTCCGAATTTCATCACGCAAGCTGCGACCATCACTGTCAGCGGGACCGCGACCGATCCCGGAACGAACGCTTCCGGAGTGGCTCAGGTACGGGTCAACGGCATACCGGCGACCCTCAATGCCGCAACCTGGACGGTGTCAGGCGTGACCTTAACTGAAGGTCAAAACACGCTGATTGTCGTGGCAACCGATGTGGCTGGGAATGAAACAACCGTGACCGTCACTGGATTGCGAGATTCCCAACCACCAACTCTCACCGTGACCTCGCCGGCGAACAATGCCATCACGCGTGATGCCACCATCAGCGTTACCGGCACATTTTCTGATCTGGGGGTGAACCCGTCCCAGGTAGCTTCAATCACCGTCAATGGGACGCCCGCTGTGCTCGATGCGCCGACCGGCACCTGGACCCTGGCCAGTTTGTCCCTCACCGAAGGCTCAAATACCATCATCGTCCTGGCCGTGGATACGGCTGGAAATCAAACCAGCCAGAGCCTGTCAGTGATTCTCGATACCCAACCGCCTGTGGTGGTGATTCAAAATCCAGTGACTGGTTCCGCCACCCAGGCCACAACCATCACCGTCAACGGCACGGCAACGGATCCCGGCACGACGCCTTCCGGAATCGCGCAGGTGAAGGTCAACGGCATGCCGGCCAGTTACTCCGCCAGCGACGGCACCTGGTCCCTGGCGGGTGTCAGCCTGAATGAAGGCAGCAACACACTCACCGTGCTGGCGGTTGATGTGGCTGGGAACCAGACCGAACAGATGGTGACGGTCATCCGCGATACCCAGCCGCCGAATCTCACGGTCACCTCGCCTGCGGAAAACAGCGCGACCCAATCCGCGACGATCATTGTCAGTGGAACGGTTTCCGACCCCGGTTCAAATCCATCCGGCGTGGCCAGCGTGACGGTCAATGGCATTCCAGCGGTGCTCGACACCCAGGCCGGGACCTGGTCGCTTTCGACCGTGGCTCTGGTGGATGGCGTCAACACGCTGACCATTGTGGCGACGGATGCGGCTGGAGTTCAAACCACTCTCACCCGCACTGTCATTCGTGACAATCAGGTTCCAACCGTGATCATCACGGCACCAGCCGATAATTCCATCACCACCGAAGCCACCATCACGGTGACCGGTACGGCGACTGATCCCGGAACGGGTGCGTCAGGCGTTGATCTGGTGACGGTCAACGGTGTGCAGGCGGTGTACACCCCAGCCGATGGGAACTGGACGTTGACCAGTGTTCCGCTGACGGTTGGGCCAAACACGCTTACCGTTCAGGTGTTTGACCGGGCCGGAAACACCACGCTCCAAACCATCACGGTGAACCGCTCGACCGACAACCGGGCGCCGCAGATTATCATTACCACGCCGCTCAACCATGACTCGACCTTTGGAACCACGGCCACGATTACCGGCAAAGCCTATGACGAAGGCGACGTCCCATCAGGAATTGTTGAAATTAAAGTCAATGGACAACTGGCGACCTATGATGCCGCCACCCGAACCTGGATCTTCACCCAGCTCCCGCTGGCGCTCGGAGACAACCTCATCCAGGCCGAAGCCCGCGACGAAGTGGGCAATGTCGGACGGGCGTTGATTCACCTCACCCGACGTCCGGTAACGGCCCCGACGATTTCCATTTCCACGCCGACCAATAACGTTTTGACCGCTTCGCCATCGGTGACGGTGACCGGGATCGTGACGCCGGGCGCCACCGATGTGCCGTATACGGTGACGGTCAATGGAACCCCGGTTTCCCTCATCGGAGACAGCTTCAACCAGACCGTGACCCTGACCGAAGGCGTCAACCCCATCACGGCGGTGGTCACCGACGGCCTCAACCAGACGGCTCAAACCAGTGTCACGGTCAACCTGGACCAGACGCGCCCCCAGCTCAGCGTGACCGGGATTCTGGAATCAGCTTTGCCGGGAAGTCCCCTCACCATTTCAGCCACGGCCACCGATGCCAGTTTGGTGACCTCGCTCTCCTTCTATATAAATGGAGCACCGGTCACGACCTTGACGGCGCCGCCCTACCAGTTTTCAACCCTGGTTCCAGCCACCGCCGAAGCCGGGCAACTGGTCACGATCAGCGTTTCAGCGTTGGATCAGGCCGGACTCAGCACCGTCGTCACCCAGCCCATCCGGGTGACGGCGCCGGGCGGTGTGGCTGGATATGCCGTGGATGACAGCACCGGCTATGCCCTGGAGGGTGTGACGGTGACGCCATCGAGCGAAGCCCCGGTGACGACAACACCTGATGGCAATTACAGCTTTGTCGCACAACTTCCCGAAGGTCAGGTCCGACTCACCAGGAGCGGGTTTACGCCGGTTGAACGCGCCTACCTGGCCGGCCCCACCCAGGGCGTGACCCTGTTTGACGCCCGGTTGACGCCGCTTGATTCACAATCCAACTCGATTGGAGCTTCAGGAGGGACCGCCACCGGCAACGGTGGACGATTCCAGGTCACGGTTCCAGCCGGCGCCGTTTCCACCAGCACTCAGTTCAGAGTGACGTCGGTTTCACCGCAAGGATTGATCAACCTGTTGCCGCCCGGCTGGTCGCCGGTCCCCGGCGCCGTGGTTGACATCCGTCCGACATCAGGTCAGTCCCAGCTCACGTTTTCGCCGTCCGCCGGGCTTTCCATCAGCCAGACACCGGGATTGACTTCGGCCACCCCGGTGACGCTGGTCCAGTATGATGAAGCAAGCCACCAGTGGACGGTTCTGGTGCCGGCGCTCCAACCCGGCGCGAACGGCAGCCTTTCAGCAAGCCTGCCCCGGTCAGGCCAGTATGCGTTTGTGGTGGCCGATAGCGGGACGACGGCCCCGCCCACTCCGGTGGCCGGTCAACCGCTTCCGGCATCGTTGCCGGGTGATGCTTCGTCACTGACGGTGACCACGGCGCTCACCCAGGCGTCAGCCGATCCGCGAGTCGCCCTGATTGATCCACAGGCCCAGGCGGTGATTACCGTTTCGGCCACCTCGCCCACCCAACTGCCATCGGGCACCACGGTCAAGGCCATCCTGGAAGACACCTATACCCTGCTGGTTGAAAACCGGACCGATCTGGTCGAACGTCCACGCCAGGACCTCGTTCTCTATGCCTATCCGGCGGCAACGCCTGAATCACCCACCACCCTTGGCGCCATGTTTGTCGCCAAACCGGTGCGGACCAGCTACACGATTGCCGAACTGCTTGCCGCCACGGTCAATGTCACGGTACGGACCATCCAGCCGCTGGGCGGAGGCTTGATCGGACCTGCTGGGGGCCGCGTCGCCAGCGGTGCCGCCGCCCAGATTGAGATTCCAGCCGGTGCGCTTCCGGCGGCCAAACCGGTCTTTCTCCAAAACCTGCCACTGGATTTGCTGGGCGTTGAGTTACCCGCCGGATTTGACTGTGTCGGCGTGGTCGAACTCAACCTGTCCGGCGCCGTTCTGGGCAGTTCAGCCACCCTGACCATTCCCGGACCAACCGGAGACACCAGCCGGATCGTGGTGGCCCAGGTTCAACCTGCCGGCAGCCAGCGTGGGTTGAATGTGGTTGGACGTGCCACGCAGCAGCCCGTTGGACTCCAGTCAACCCAGAGTGCGCCGGATGTTCCCGCCGGAATCAGTCTGCCCGGCGTGGTTGAATCCGGACGGTATGCCTTTATTCGGGTGCCGCAAAACTTCGGCTATGTGACCGGAACGGTCACGGCGGGAGGCACTCCAGCTTCGGGTGTTCACGTAACTACCACGGGGCTTCCATTCGGAGACGTCACCGGCCCGGATGGAATGTTTACCGTTCCCGCTCTTGCCGGAGAAGGTGAAAATGGAACGTCTCAACTGAATGCCGCGTCGCTGGTGACCGATGCCACCGGAACAGCGCCGGTCACGCTGACGACGCCAAATGCCGTGGCAACCGTGCCGGTGACGATTGCTCCGGCAACACTGGCGGTGCAAACCGTGACACCAGCCGCTGGTGCCACTGAAGTTCCCGCTTCCACGGCAATTTCCATCAGCTTCAATAAACCGATCAACCCGGCCACGATCACCGGTTCCTCGGTCTTTGTTGCGTCGCTTGACGGCAACCCGGTGGCGGCAACCCTGACAGTGCAGGCCGGCAACCGGTCGGTGGTGCTGACCCCGACCACGGCGCTGGCCCCAGCGACCACCTACCGGGTCCACATCACACCCGGCGTCAAGGATGGGTATGGAAACGCATTGGGAACGGCAGTAACGACCCAGTTCACGACCCAGGCGGCTGTGCCTCCGCCCGCCCGATTGAGTCCGGACCGGATTCGGGTTGAAACACCGGATGCTGATGGCTTCGCTCGGGTTTCGGCGGCAGCCGAAACGGTCCCAAGCGGTTACACGATTGTGGTCCTCAATGGAGTCACTGGCGCCAGTGCGTCAACCACCACCACCGCGGCTGGTTTTTCAACCACGGTCCAGGCCCAGGTTGGCGATGAACTGACCGTGATCGTCCGGTCACCTGACGGCGTGGAATACCAGTTTACCCAGGCGGCCTATCGGAAAGCCGATGGCGCCTTCCTGGTTGGTCCGAGCGGCGGCACCGTCACCAGCGATGACGGAACGATTGCCCTGGTCTTTGACCGGGATGGGATCGAAGGCCAGATTGAACTGAAATTGATTCCCCGGAGCGGCAATGACCTGCCAATTGACCGGGGTCCAGATATGCCCGCCAACCTGGTCCCCTTCGGCAACGGTGTCGAAATCCAATCCAAAGGGAATTTTACCGTCAAGAAGGAAATCCATCTCTCGATTGCGGCGCCTCCGGGAACGGAAGAAGGCAAGCGGGTGGCATTTGTCCAGACCACCACCACCCTGGATGAAAATGGCCAGGAAGTTCCCGCCTGGCGTCCGGTGACAACTGGGGTGGTCAAAAATGGCCGGTATGTCACCACGTCATTGCCTTTTGTCGGGTTGTTACTGTTTGAAAGCCTGGTATTTGTTAATTCATTCCTGTTCGTCATAACCCCCCAAACGCGAATTGTATATGGAAAGGTGCTCGATAAAACCCCAGGCACGAACCAGTACCGGGGTGTCAGGAATATTGAATGCCGCCTTGACAGCGGAGGAACTGGCTATAACGGACGACTGGTAACCAAAACCAATGATGATGGAGTGTATGCCCTGTATGACTTCTCATTGGCGCCGGCAATCAACTTACAGGTTCGAGCACGTGAGCTTTTGACGTCCCGTGAGGCATTTGCCACCATCACGCCGCAATTGGTTTACCCTGAAGGCTATCGGGCATCCATGACCGGCTTCTCAATTTTCCGGGCTGACCCGATCCTGCCACCAATCTCCTCATTACTAAATTCCCCGCCCGCCCTCGAACTCCGTGCCCGGACCACAACCGGCACGGCTGAGACCGACGCCGAAGAAGACCCGATTGTCAAATTTGGAGTCGTGGCGACTGGAACTGATGTCACGTTCCGGGTCACATCCGATTCACCGCTGGCGTTCACCGATGGTCGTTTGACCAACGGTCAGACTCAAATAGATCGCATCCAACAGTGGCAGGAAACCACTGAGTCGGCTGAAGATGGCGGGATCCGCTATGTCTACACCCAGGTCGCACGGGTGACGTCCGAAGGAAGTTACACCCTGCAGTTTATTGGCGGCAAAGACCTGACCACGCTGGAAAAACGCGCCATTGTGTACCTCAACTTTGTGGTGCTGAGCAATGTTGCCACCCGACCCTCGTTGCCTGGGCCACCCAGGGTGCTGTCGGTGTCTCCAGCCGACAAAGCCCAAAATGTGGACAGCACCAGCGGCATCCGGGTGCAGTTCTCCGAACCGGTCAAAAACCTGAAACCCGGTGACACCATCCTGTTGCGCGATGAAACCAGCGGCGATGTGGTTGGCGGGACGATACTGTCCGGTCCCCAGGTGGTGGCACCAGATACCCTGGCCTCGACCATTATTTACCGCCCGGAAACCGGATTGCTGGGTGGCCATACCTACACGGTTACCGTAACCACCAACGTCACCGACACCACCAACGACCGCTTTGACCAGGTTATTGACCAGTCCGATCCATCCGAACAACCGTTCACCAGTACCTTTACCGTCTTTGAAGGTCAGGTCTTAACCGAACAGGCCGGCGTCACCGGGCCTGGTACCCGGGTTTCCGTCACCTGGCCGTATGCCGGGGTGATTGATGCGGCGGTGGCCGTGCCACGGGTGAGTTTCTATGACCTGTCCGATCCAACCCAGCCGGTGAAAGTTAGTGACTTCACGTTCGCCAACCAGCGGGCCTTTGATATCGCCCTGGCCGATAATGAAGACGAAACCTACTACCGCAAACCCTTTACCGAAGGGTTAGAGGACCCATATTCGCGAATTGCAGCAGTAACGACGTTTAATCCGCTTCAACCTGATTTTCCAGCCCGGCTTTTTATTTTCAACCTGGATGACCCAGCCAAACCCAAAATTGCGGCGATTGTGTCGCTCTATACCCCCGCCGGCCTGCTCAGTACTCCAATCACGGTCAAGATTCACAAACGACGGGCCTATATCGGCAATGTGGCCTATCGGGGTGTGATGGTGGTGGATATTCAGTCGGCAATTTTCAATTATACCCTGGCCCGAGATCAACGTGGTTGGGGTGGAGAAGGATATGACCGACAACCAATCCCTGAAGCTGCACCTCAAGGAAATACCTTTAATGCCAGCAGCAAGGTTCAGTCGGTCTTTTTCTCAACCAGTATCCTGAATTCCTCAAGTTCGCCGTCGCTGGATATGCTGGACCAGGTGCTGGTTGGCAAAACCTTCCAGGAAACTGGAAATCCAGTTACGAGCCCACGCGGCGCCATGGCGGTGACCTATGTTGCTGACCCGGCGGGACGGCAACTGGTGGCCATTGGCTGGCCAAATGAATACCGGGGTGCCAATGGTCGAATTGATACCAATCTCCCGGAAGACGATACGATTTCACCACCCCAGCAACGGCATTTGATTGATGACCGGGTGCTGGCCAAAGTGCCGTTGGATCCGATTGGAACACCGTTGCAGGTCAGAACGGTGTCCCAGCTTCAGGTTGGTGCCGGACGGAAGGATGTCGCACTGATCGTGGGTCCTGACCGGTTGTGGGTGTATGATGTGACCCCGCCGAACGGTCCCACTGCCGTGTTTGAACCAACCCGGCTGGCCACCAAAACGCTGGCCGAACTGGGGATTACCGGGTTTCCGTTCCGGCTGGACGTGGATGGAACGCTGGCCTATCTCAGCCTGGGTGACCGGGTGGCGGTGGTGGATTTCAGCGATGTGACCAACCTGCGGCGGATTTCAGTAGTGGAAGTGAACGGGAATGTCCAGGGACTGGCCGCCTCGGAAGGCTATATCGTTACGGCATCAAGCAGTTCCGGTCCAGGTGGTGGACAAACCGCCGATGACCAGCTCAAGGTCTCGATCATCCGGCCCGTGGCTCAAATCTTTATCCATGGCCGGAGTCCGGAAGCAGAAGACGTCTGTTCCAACCCGATCATCCTGGATCGTCAAACCAATGACAAGCAACAGGATGGGGTGATTTACTTCCAGGTGTTTGGCCGGGAGAAAGCCAAAGCGGCCCAGGTCAAGATTTTCCGGCGCAAGGTCATCAACGGCCAGCCTCAAGAAGAACTGCTCCAGACGATTGACGCTGAGTTGTTTGACAATGCGTCCACCCGTGTCACGACGGGTCAGGCAATCTGGAATCAGGCCGATGACACCCGAATTGACCTTTCCGCCCAGTACTTTGCCGAAGTGGTGCTGGATGTGGCCACTGAAACCGAATACACCACGACGCTCCGGGAACCGATTCCGTTCAGCTACCTGATCAACGCCTACAATCCCAACCTGTTTGCCCGGTCCAAAGATGGAACGCTCCGGGCCGATGACCTGCCGTCGCACGCCATCCTGCTCGGGGGAAATGCCAAACTGACCTTGACCATTGGTTCACTGAAACCGCTTGAAAATAAACAGGCATTTGTCGGACGGAATATTTTCGGCCCCGTGGCTGATCCGGCATTCCGCAAGCCCGATCAGGATCCCCAGAACTGGGGTGAAGGACTGACCGCGGGCCGCTATGAACTCAAACTCAAAGCGGTCATGGGCAATCTGACCGATGAAGTCAGTGGGATCCTGACCGTGACCAACGGGGGTGAAGGTGCCCGCCAGCCGGGGGCAACCGTGGTTGGGGATGTGGTGCTCAACTCCGGCAACCTGGCGCTGACCCACACCGACCTCATGCTCAAAACCCGTGGTATGCCACTGGCGTTGACGCGCTCCTATAATTCATTGGGTTCCGACAGTTTGGGACATTTTGGCTATGGGTGGCGGCATGGCTATCAGGTCACGCTGGCGTATTTCCCCAACCGGTCACCGGAACCAGGGGAGCGCGAAGGGGGCTATTACACCCTGATTGGTGGCGACGGAAGCGGCCAGCAATTCTATATTGCTGATGAGAAAAACGGGGAAATCCAGGCTGCCGCGCCCTACCACGGGACGTTGAAACGCAACGACGACGGCTCGTTTGAGTACTTCACCAAAGCCCAGGTCAAGTACCACTTTGACGGGGCGATTGATGCTGGATTGCTGCGTGAAAACCAGGGCACGCTGGCCTATCTGGAAGACCCGTCCGGTAACCGAACCCAGCTTTTCTATGATGCTGAGGGACGACTGGAACGGGTACAGGATGCGTCGGAACAACGGGAACTGGTCTTTGCCTACGAGCCATCGCAGGTGGTGTATGCGGCCTCATTGCCGCCGCTGACGGGAACCAACCAGCAGACAGTGACCTGCGTCAAAAAGAAAGACTTTAAAACGTTGGGTATCCGGTTTAGCCGGACCCAGCAGCGGACAGCCTGGCGGATCACCAAAGCGGTGCTCAAGGTCAACGGAGCGGAAACGATTGAGGTGGTCTATGGCTATGATTCCAACGGTAACCTGCAAACCGTGACCCGCAAGAAAGATGACCGAGGTGCCAGTGACCAGATGGCGTCAACCGATCTGGTGTGGGAATACACGTCGGGTGTCCTGGATGGGGCTGAAGTCAAGCTTCCGCACCGGATTACCAGAGTCAAAACCCCGAACGGTCATGAGACGGCCTATGAATACAACCAGAGCGACCCTGGCGCCCCGGTTCAGCGAATGGCGGCGCCTGAAAATGTGAGCTTTGACTATGCCTACCAGTTTGAAACCACGACCGGGGCCACGATCAATCAGGTGAATGTGACCGATGGCCGGGGAAACACAACCCGGTATGGCTTTACGGCGACTGGGTCACTGGCGCGGACGACGATCACGGCGCCGAGCACGGCGGAAACCGGGTCTCCAGCAGAGACGGAAATTGAGTATGACGAAGCCGGGCTCAAGACCAAAGAGGTTGACCCGCTCGGGATGGTGACGCGGTACGTGTATGACAGCCGGGGAAATCTGACCCGGCGGACGACCACACCCGGCCCCGGAGCGGTAACGGCGCAATCGCTGGTGGAGCAGATTCCAGCCTACAACCAGAAGTTCAACATTCCGGAACGGGTGATTGATGCGCGTGGGTATGAAACACGGTATGAAATCCATCCCAAACACGGAAAAGTGACCCGGATTACCTATCCGACCGGCACCACGGTCGCAATGACCTACGATGATCGGAATGGGGATCTGCTGACAGTAACCGATGCCCAGGGCCTGACGACAACCTATGGCAATTATGATGCCTGTGGGAATCCACGCCAGATGGTGCAGCAACTGGGAAGTGGCAAGACCTATGTCACAACGCTGGAGTATGACGACCGGAGCCGGTTAAAGCGGGCGGAAAGCACCGCCGGGCCGACCATGGTCTATAAGTACAACTCGCTGGACCAGATGATCGAGGAAACGGTGAGCGACCCGACCGGAATCCGGGGGACGAGCACGACGGTGAGTGAATACACACCTGGGGGATTGCTGACCCAGGCGACCCGAACCGATGGCGGGAAAACCTATCAGGTGACCTATGTCTATGACGACGTGGACCGGGTGAAACGGGCCGAGGAAAACGGCACCGGGTTGATGGGCAGCCCGGCCTATGTCCAGACCTATGAATATGATGCGGCGTCGAACCTGACACGGTATGTGGACCGGCGTGGGGTAGAGACCGTCTCAGAATACAACGCCCTCAATCACCGGACACGCATCACGGTCAGGGGAACGGCGGAAGCGGCCAGCCGGGTGACGCCGGTGGACAGCGTGACGGTGGTGGTGGCGGACAAGATCGGGAATCCGGTGCGGATGACGGACCTTTACGGTCAGGTCACCGAGTTTGACTATGACGGGTTGCACCGGATGCGGCGGAAACGGATGGTGGTGGAGGGAGCGAGCTACACCGAGGAACTGGATTATGACGCCAACGGAAACGTGACGGCGGAACGGGATCGGAACAACCGGGAAACGCGCTCGACCTATGATCCGGTGAACCGGATGCAGACGCTGACGGATGCGGCGGGACGCACCCGAACTACGACCTATGATGACCAGAACGGGGAAGTGCGGGTGGAAACCGCACCCCAGGGACTGGTTCAGGTGGTGCGGCGGGATGGTGCCGGACGGGTGGTGTTCCAGGAATTGACGGGGCCGGACATCCCACGGGCGACGGGGACGTTTGACTACACCAACAGTCTCACGGTGAGGGAAATCACCGAAACCGATCCACGGGGAACGGTGATCCGGCGCAAACAGTCGGCGTTCGGAGACGTAGCTGAAATCTCAGTCACGGTGAGCGGACAGGAAGAAAAGACGGTCATGGCCTACGACGCGTTCGGGGCGCTGACGCAGATGACGGATGCCGAAGGGCGGGTGACGAATCTGGTGACGGATGTGCTGGGACGGGTGACCCAGGCGACGTATCCGGGAATCGCGGTCAGTCCGGGCGGAGTGGTCGAGACCTTTGTCTACGACGGAGCGGGCAATGTTACGCGCCATGTGGACCGGCGGGGTGTGGTCGGAGAGATGACCTATGACCAGCACAACCGGGTGCTGGATCTGAAGGTGGGGAGCCTGGTGATGGACCGGGCGAGTTATGCCGACTTGCAAAAACAGGAAACCCATACCGACGCCAACAACCACACCACGACGACCCGATTTGACGGGTTGCGGCGACCAATCCGGATCACAGATGCCCGTAACCAGACCGTGGAGCTGCAGTATGACGGCGAAAACCTGACCGGGAAGCGGGATCGGCGGGGGAACTGGACGTATTTCCAGAACTACGACGGAGTGGACCGGGTGCGGGTGGTGCGCGACCGGGAAGGGAAAACGAGCACGGCGGAATATGACGACAGCCAGCGGCTGGTGCGGCTGCGGGATCGGAACGGGCATACCCGGACGGAGTTCTATGATGCCCTGGGCCGGCTCAGGAAAGTGGAAGACGAGGAAGGGTTGATCGCCCGGTATGACTATGACCCGAACGGCAACCAGGTTGGAATGATGGATGGCCGAAGCAACCGGACGGGAATGGTCTATGATGAAGCCAACCGGGTAAAACGGATTGAGCATCCGGTGGTGGCGGGACGCAGCCGGCAAGTCGAGCAGTTTGAATATGATCGAGTGGGGAACGTCACTGCCTACTTTGACGGGTTTGGGACGGCGCCAAGAATCCGGTATCGCTACAACGGATTGAACCAGCGGGAGGAAGAAGAACGAACCAACGACCAGGGAACGGCGGAAATCACGCGGAATGTGTACTTTGGGGATGGCCGGTTAAAGGAACGGACGGAGCCGAAGGGAGCCGCGTACCGGACGCAGTTTGAGTACAACGATCAGGGATCGTTGCGCTTTGTCACCGACGCCAATACCAGACAGTGGGAATACCGCTACGACGATGCGCAGAACCTGAAGCTGATGCGCGATCCGCTTGGGCGGGAAGTGCAATACCAGTACGATGAACTGGACCGGTTGCGGGAAGTGATGCAGCCGCAAAGCCAGCGGACGCAATATGAGTACGACGAAAACGGCAATCTGAAGCGGGTGGTCAACGCCAAAGGCGAGCAGATTGTGACAGGTTACTTCCCGGAAGACCGGGTGCAGGATGTGCAGTACCTGACAGCGGGAGGGATTGCGCCTGATCTGGGCTGTGTCGGGGAAGTGTTCAGCTATGACGGAGAAGGCAACCTGCAGGGGGTGCGGGAACAGGTCCGACTGGCAGGGTTTGGGCAGATTGAGCGACGCTACGGAATGAGCTATGACCGTCGCGACCGACTGGTGCTGGAGTGGCGGGATTCAGCCCTGGAACCACCCGAAAACCCACGGCGGCGACAGGTGGAGTACGGCTACGATGCGGTGGACAACGTGACGCTGGTCAAGGATGATGGGGTGACCTCGATCACCTATCGCTACGACGCCCAAAACTGGCTGGAACAGGCGACGCTGGCCAACGGCGTGACGGTTAACTACGGCTGGCAGCCGAACGGGTTGGTGGAATCGGTCACCTATAGCAACGGGATGAGCCGCAGTTTCGGCTACGACCGGGCGAACCGCGTGAAACTGGTTGAGAACCGGGCGAATGGGTTGAGCGAGCGGTTTGAGTACGACTACGACCTGAACGGCAACCGGAGTGCTGAACGGAGGTATCGGGAAGGAACGCTGTTGCGGGCGCTGACCTTTGGCTACGACCTGCTCGACCGGATGCAGACGGTGACGGATGGAACCCGGTCCATCAGTTACAGTTATGATGATGTCGGCAACCGGTTGACGGAGACCGGAACCCGACTGGATGGAACAACGGTCAGTTACACCTACCGCTATGATGGAGCAAACCGGTTACAAGACATCCAGGATGGAACGGGAACGGTGATCGCGAGTTACGGCCACGACGCGAACGGAAACATCACCTCCATCACGCGCGGAAATGAAAGCTGGAGCTATGATTACGATGTCCGGGAACAGATGGTCAAAGCCAGCCGGACAGTGACGCAAACCGAATCTGAAACCGAAGCCGGGTATTACAGCTATGACTTCGGAAAACGGAGAATCGGACGCAACTGGGACGCTGACGGCTGGACGTGGTCGGTGTATGGCCAGGACAGCGTGGTGTCGGAATATGACTCCACGGGGAGTCAGCAGAACCGGTATGAATACGCCAGCGGGATGGTGGTCCGGGGCGAGCAGGACGGATATTACTTCAGCGATGCCCAGGGTTCGGTGACCTTTGTCGCCGGGACCGAACCGCAAGTCACGCGAACCGAATATGATCCGTGGGGCGTGATCCTGTCGGGAGCGCGGGACGGAAGCACGATCAGCTACACGGGTCAATGGCGGGATGACCAGACCGGATTGATGCCACTGGGGAATGGAGAACGGTACTATGATCCGTTGTTGGGCCGCTTCATCCAGGAAGACAGCTTTGCCGGGATGTATACCCTGCCAATTTCACTCAATCGCTACATTTACGGTCATGATAATCCGCTCTTGTATGTTGATCCGACTGGAATGGCGGCTGAAATGGCGGCTCGCGGGGAAACTCACGAATTGTTCGTCCATTTGAGCAACCAGTCGGGGTTCTGGAATCAGGTTGGCGGATGGGGTGGGTTGGCACTCTATGAATTTGTCAACACCCTCACCCTGGGCGGGGTTGAGCGTGGAGACCGCACCGGGACCGCTTATGCGCGCGGGGAAATCAGTGGTGGGGAAGCCGCGTTCCAGTCAGTCGCCAATATTTCACTGAGCACTATTCATTTGGTTGCCAGCGCCGCCACTGGTGGCACCTCCCTCCTGGCCGAAGCGGGAATCTTTGCCGGGTTGACGGCGGTTCAACAGTTCGGAATTGAAAACTATGAAATCGCCTACGAAGGTCGCCAGTCGTTATCCTCACTGGAGGAGTATGTTGTTAATGCCGCGTTTGCCGGGGGAATGACGATTGGGTTGGGGTTTGTTGGCCGGGTCGCGAACCAGGCGCGAGTGATGTCGCAAGCCAAAACCATCAAGGAAGGGGTTGAAGTTCCGCACGGGATGCTGGACCTTTTAACTGGTGCGGCCAAAAAAGTGGTCCATCAGGAACTGGCTTTGATGGCTCAGGAACTGCCGCCGTTGAGGCAATTCGCATCACGAATGTCACCAGGACGGCAACTGGATGTCGCTGTCGAACGAGGGGCTGGGAAAGCAAATAAAGCACGCCAGGAAATTGGGTGTGGATTGAAGCTTTGTTTTGCAGCCGGAACGCCAGTTCAAACCCGTGATGGTCAGCGAAACATCGAGGACCTGCGGATTGGTGATGAAGTGCTGAGTTACAACGAGCAGACCGGTCAGACCGAATACCAACCCATCACGGCACTGTATGCCCACCAAAATGCGCTGGTGCTCAACATTACGGTGGAAGGCGAACCCGAACCGTTGAAAGTGACCCCGGAGCATCCCTTCCTGGCCCATCGCGTCAGAAATGACCTGTCGAGTGAAGACCCAGACCCCAACAGTCAACCCAAAGGAGAATGGATTGAAGCCGGGCATTTAAAGGTTGGCGACCAGCTCCGAACGGCAACCGGCACCTGGGCCACCATCACCGACATCAAAGCTGGAGGCTCAGTCAGGTGGGCGTACAATTTTGAGGTTGCTGGGAATCATAGTTACTTTGTTGGAGTACGGACGGTATTAACTCACAACCATTCCAAGCCTGGGTGTGCGCTACGATCAAGAGAGACCGAAATCTCAAGATCAATCCCAGAAGCTATTGATGATGCTGAAATTGTTGACCCCTTAAAGTTAATCCTATACAGGATGGAAGATGCTCTATCACCACCACTAGCTGGACAACGGGGAACAGCTTTGAATCGAGCTTGGAAGCAAGAAGTAGAGTTAATCAAACTATCTGGAAGAGGAACACGACCTTGGTCAAAACGAGAAATAAAACGCATTGTAGCAGGAGACGAATTTACAGATTTGGGGTATACAGGTCATCATCTCAATAAGGTTAAGGATTATCCGAATTGGCAGGGGGATCCACGAAATATAGTGTGGGCTAGGCAAGGAACAGGAGAGGAACATATGCGAATTTGGCACGAGGGAGGGACAAGTGCAAGCCAACCTGAACATTACCTCATTGATCGCCAAGCAATGATAAACACTGTGAAAACAAAGCTGTTAAACCCAAGGTAGAGAAAAAGAAGGTTTTGGCTTATGCTTAACCCGAGTATTGAATTGAAAAGATGAATAAGAGCTTCGTTCCCCAAATTTCGCCCCAAATACCGATCTCTTCCTCGGTTTTAGTCAGACCCAGATGGCTGATTGAGCCAGAACCAAAGGACAAAAAGGACCAGATGGAAGTCAGTTTGATAGGAGTGACCAGGAGATTGAGGTGAATGTTGATTCCAGTCACAGCTCAACCAGATTCCTGGTTGTGAGCGATGTCTCGGACTGGTCGGCCTGATCTTTCGGCAATGTGGTGATATTTTGGGCGAAATTTAGGTCATTAATGAAAACCAACTTTCAGGTGGAGGACATCCCAAGAGTAACAATACTGTGGCAGATAACTGAAATCTGTGTGTTTTTGGATGATGTTTTGAAACGGCATCCACCCTGGGCAAACTAGCAGCATTCGCCGAATTTCAACCCAGAATTCACCGATGCCGAGGTACTGGCGATGGTTTTGCTGCAAAGTCTATTGCGAGTGGCGACTTTGAAAAAGACCTATGATCTGACTGCGGCCAACTACCTGGATGCCTTTCCCAAGATGGTGACCTATCCGCAACGGGTGCTGCAGATACATCAGTTGAGTGGAGTGATTGGCCATCTGCAGACTACCGCTATAGCAGTTCTTGAATGAAAAAATAACGGATATGCTCTGGAAGTCATTTGAATTCAAGGATCTTTTATACTTCGTTCATACGAGAACTGCTATAGTGAAGCAGGCATCCATTTATATCACCCAAGCAAAGAATTTCTAAGTTGCGGAGGTTGTACCAATTTGAAGGAGGACGACAAAATGGCAATACTTAATGGAAATGTAAGCCTTATTTGTAGTCGTAAAGATGGTGAGAATATTCCATATTCTCAGTTTCTAGAACCATTGGGAATAGAACCAACAGACGAGATCTCAGAGACTGTAAGTGATAAAGGGAAATGGGCAAGCTCTTTCGTCACGTTCTTAGAATTTGATCGATCAAATTTTAAAAATTGTGAGTATCCAGATGAAGAGATAGCCACAACACTTGAGAAAACTTTTTTTTATATCAGTCAATGGTTAGGAAAACGCTCACCAAATATTTTTGCAAAATTTAGAGGGTCTGGATTTAAAATTACCTTATTGGTTTCCTTTTGGATTGATCAAGATCAATTAGATCTAGATGTTCCATCCAGTCTACTGCTGCAGTGCGGGCAAAGGGAAATAAAGCTACAGATAATAAGTAATGATTAACAGACCAAATCTACGGCAATCTGAAGCGGGTGGTCGACGCCAAAGGCGAACAGATTGTGACAAGTTATTTCCCGGAAGACCGGGTGCAGGATGTGCAGTACCTGACAGCGGGAGGAATTGCGCCTGATCTGGGCTGTGTCGGGGAAGTGTTGAGTTATGACGGAGAAGGTAACCTGCAGGGCGTGCGGGAGCAGGTCCGACTGGCGGGGTTTGGACAGGTCGAACGGCGCTATGGAATGAGCTATGACCGGCGGGACCGGCTGGTGGTGGAGTGGCGAGACTCGGCGCTGGAACCACCCGAGAACCCACGGCGGCGGCAGGTGGCGTACGGCTACGATGCGGCGGACAACGTGACGCTGGTCAAGGATGACGGGGTAACCTCGGTCACCTATCGGTATGATGAACAAAACTGGCTGGAACAAGCCACGCTGGCCAATGGGGTGACGGTCAATTACGGCTGGCAACCCAACGGGTTGGTGGAATCGGTGACCTACAGCAACGGGATGAGCCGAAGCTTTGGGTACGACCAGGCGAATCGGGTGAAACTGGTCGAGAACCGGGCGAATGGGTTGAGCGAACGGTTTGAGTATGACTACGACCTGAACGGCAACCGGAGCACAGAACGGAGGTATCGGGAAGGGACATTGCTGCGAGCACTGACCTTTGGCTACGACCTGCTGGACCGGATGCAGACGGTGACGGATGGAACCCGATCCATCAGTTACAGTTATGATGATGTTGGCAACCGGTTGACGGAGACGGGAACCCGGCTGGATGGAACAACGGTCAGTTATACCTATCGCTATGATGGAGCGAACCGGCTGCAGGACATCCAGGATGGAACGGGAACAGTGATCGCAAGTTACGGTCACGACGCCAACGGAAACATCACCTCCATCACGCGCGGAAACGAAAGCTGGAGTTACGACTACGACGTCCGGGAACAGATGGTCAAAGCCAGCCGGACAGTGACCCAGACCCAGCCTGAAACCGAAGCCGGGTATTACAGCTATGATTTCGGAAAACGGAGAGTCGGACGCAAGTGGGACGCTGACGGCTGGACGTGGTCGGTGTATGGCCAGGACAGCGTAGTTTCAGAGTACGACTCCACTGGAAATCAGCAAAACCGGTATGAATACGCCGGAGGAACAGTTGTCCGGGGCGAGCAGGATGGATACTACTTCAGCGATGCCCAGGGTTCGGTGACCTTTGTCGCCGGGACAGAACCGCAAGTCACCCGAACGGAATATGATCCGTGGGGAGTGATCCTGTCGGGAGCAAGAGACGGAAGCACGATCAGCTACACCGGCCAGTGGCGGGATGACCAGACCGGGTTGATGCCGCTTGGCAACGGAGAGCGGTACTACGATCCGTTGTTGGGCAGATTCATCCAGGAAGACAGCTTTGCCGGGATGTACACGCTCCCGCAAAGCCTGAATCGCTACATTTATGGTCACGATAATCCGCTCTTGTATGTTGATCCGACTGGAATGGCGGCTGAAATGGCGGCTCGCGGGGAAACTCACGAATTGTTCGTCCATTTGAGCAACCAGTCGGGGTTCTGGAATCAGGTTGGCGGATGGGGTGGACTGACGCTTTATGAAGTTGCCAATACCATTACCTTGGGAGCTGTTGAACGCGAGGACCGGACCTGGACCGCTTTTGGAAGTGGGAAAATCAGTGGTGGCGAAGCGGTTTTCCGGTCAGTCGCCAATATTTCCCTCAGCACCGTTCATTTGGTTGCCGCCGCTGCCACTGGTGGTACCTCCCTCCTGGCCGAAGCGGGGATCTTTGCCGGGTTGACGGCGGTTCAACAGTTCGGCATTGAAAACTATGAAATCGCCTATGAAGGCCGCCAATCGCTCTCATCCCTGCAGGATTATGTGGTCAATGCAGCTTTTGCCGGGGGAATGACGATTGGGTTGGGGTTTGTTGGCCGGGTCGCGAACCAGGCGCGAGTGATGTCGCAAGCCAAAACCATCAAGGAAGGGGTTGAAGTTCCGCACGGGATGCTGGATCTTTTAACTGGTGCAGCCAAAAAAGTGGTCCATCAGGAACTGGCTTTGATGGCCCAGGAACTGCAGCCGTTGAGGCAATTCGCATCACGAATGTCACCGGGACGGCAACTGGATATCGCCGTCGAAGGAGGGGCTGGGAAAGCAAATAAAGCACGCCGGGAAATTGGGTGTGGATTGAAGCTTTGTTTTGCAGCCGGAACACCAGTCCAAACCCGAGATGGTCAGAGGAATATCGAAGATCTGCGGGTTGGGGACGAAGTGCTGAGCTACAACGAGCAGACCGGTCAGACCGAATACCAACCCATCACGGCACTGTATGCCCACCAAAATGCCCTGGTGCTGAATGTCACCGTGGAAGGCGAACCCGAACCGTTGAAAGTGACCCCGGAGCATCCGTTCCTGGCCTATCGTGCCCGGAACGATCTATCGAGTGAAGAATCAGACCCCGACAGTCAATCCAACGGGGAATGGATTGAAGCTGGACATTTGAAAGTTGGCGACCAGCTCCGAATCGCAACCGGCACCTGGGCCACAATCACCGACATCAAGGCTGGAGGCTCAGTCGAGTGGGCGTATAACTTTGAGGTTGCTGGGAATCACACTTATTTTGTTGGACGGTTAGCAGTAATTGCACATAATTCTGGTGAAGAGTGTGATGATATAGTAGCTGAAATTTTGAAACCTGGTACTCCAGAACACAAGGCTCAACGCTGGAAAGATTATCAGGAAAGAATGAAAAACAATCAAAAAGCCCTAAGTTATGAAAAGTGGAGCAATGTTTATGATGCAAACATGAAAAATGCAACTATCCCTTTGCAAAGAGAAGTGGAATATCGAACTGCTTTTTCTGGGAAAAATAAAATGCTAAATACTCCGCACGGGCAAAGGCAAATTGATATTTACGTGGAAGAAGATAAATACCTTGGTCAACTAAAAACTGGGTATGAATACCTTAATGAAGCACTAAAGGGCTCCCCATTGTCTAAGTGAGTTAGCAAAAGTTATTTGAAAAATAGCGAATGAGAGTTAAGCTCGACGGATGAGAAAAGCGAGGAGTCCATCAGAACTGGGGTTGAGTCGGCACGATGAGCGACGACTCAAAAAAATATTCAAGCAAACTGA
>JACQXX010000041.1 GCA_016208495.1 Acidobacteriota bacterium
ACATCCGGCAGTTCATAGACCACTTCCAGCACATACGAATTGAGTTTCGGCACCAGTCGCACTTGCTGAATGTGGGTTCGGGGAATCCGGGTTGGAAAGGATAGGTTAGTTTGGGATGGGTGGATCACACCCCGTTTCAAGGCTTTGCGGCTGACAGCCTGAGTGGTGTATACCACCACGTTTCGGCCCGTTGCTTTGGGTTTGTACTTCGGGATCTTTGGTTCAGCCAGGAATTTGTCAGCGTCGCGGGCATATTCGGCGGTGGCGGCAAAATAGCTGGTCCAGTCCTGACATACCTGTTTCAAAACCTGCTGACTGACCTTGGCCGGCAATCCCCGGTACGCATCGCTGGTTTTCAATCGAACATCGAGTTGTTCATATGAAAACACCGTTCCCACCTCAAAAAACCGTTGCCGTTGTTCATACAGCGCCAGGTTGTAGAGGTTCTTTGACCGAAAGCAGAGGTCATCCGCTTCAGCAAAGAATGGGCAATCAGGTTTGATGTGATGTTTTTCAACTCGAATCATGATGGCAGTTTAAATTACAGAGTATTAAAAGACAAGTCTTTTTTTATCAACCGTAAAGAATTTGTTCCCGGTATAAATGATTGTGGTTGGTTAGAGATAGATATAAAAAATAAAACTGAATTCAATACCGATGTCGAACAAGACTGATATGATGGAGGTTTATTATCCAAACAGCGTCTGGCTCAACTTGAGACGCGACATTTTTGACGACCTGGATTGCTTTAAAATTCGGCCTGGAATTCCAACCTGGGAAGCGGGAATGGAACGTCTCCTGGCTGAGAAGGGAGGAAAAATGGTGGTGGATCTTGAGCTGGTCGAGAAAATCGCGGCGGCGGTGCTCTATGAAGGCTATATGCTGTACCCATATCGGCCTTCGGCGGTAAAAAACCGGAAACGATTCAATTTTGGGGTGTTGACTCCGCGGGCGTACAGCGAAGCCCAGCACGGAACCGAACGCTGGACCATGCATACCGAGTATCTGATTTGGTGCGAAGCCGATGCCGTGCTCAATGTAAAGGTTCGGTTCCTCAATTTGCGTGACCGACGAGTGTTTAAGACAGAGTCTCCGCCTGTGGCCGGCGATGGGCAAGAAAATCTTGAATTTCTGCAAGTTGACCACCTCGAAATTGCCGGCCAGCACTGGTATGCCTGGCAGGAAGCCGTGGAACGAGAGATTGCGGAGTTCCACTTGAACCCCAAAGATCTTGTTTTTCACCCCAAAACAGTGGCGGTGACCTTTCTACCTGAAACGGATACCCAGATGCTGATGGGGGATGATGGACAGGTCCACGGAAAACTTGAACACGAATTGCCTTCAACCAGCCTCCGACTCGAAATCAAAGCCAGGGTTGAGAGTATTCAGGAATTCCCTGACGGCCAGGTCCGCACCTTGAAGAAAATATCGGTCCGAATTGAAAACCAGACCGGGTTGAACGAAGGCTGGCTCAAGCATCGGGAGGAGGTTTTGACCCGATCAATGATTTCCACGCATACGATTTTGGGAGTTCACAACGCTGAGTTTGTGTCGCTGCTGGACCCTCCGGAAACCCTTCGGAGCCAGGTTGCTGGATGCCAAAATAATGGTGCCTGGCCGGTTCTGGTGGGGACTCCTGGAAAATGCGATGTGATGCTGGCTTCACCGATCATTCTGTATGATTATCCGCAGGTTGCGCCGGAAAGCCTCGGGGATTTTTACGATGGGACTGAAATTGATGAAATGCTGGCCTTGCGAGTGATGACGCTCACCGATGCCGAAAAACAGGAAATGCGAAACGTTGATGACCGGGCGCGCCGCATTTTAGAACGCACCGAAACACTTCCGGAAGAACACTTTATGAAGCTCCACGGTGCCCTGCGTGGCCTTCGCCCACTGGAGCCCTGACCCTTATGCAAGAATGGGAATGGCATATCCTGGAGGATCGAACCGAATTGTCCCAAACGCTGGTCCAGGGAGTTGAAATCAAACCCGGAGACCGCATCCGATTACGCCCTCAGCGTGGCGGTGACATCTTTGATCTGGTCCTGGCGGGAAAACTGGCGGTGATTGAGTCCATTGAGCAGGACTATGAAAACAAGGTCCATGTGGCAGTGGTTGTGGAAGATGACCCCGGCCAGGACCTTGGCCACCAACGACTTCCGGGCCACCGCTTCTTTTTTTCCCTGGAAGAGATCGAACCCTGGAGAGATGAGACATGAACTCACCAAACAACGGTAACCAACCAAAGAAAATCCTGGTTGCGGGCATCGGCAATATTTTTTTCGGTGACGATGCATTTGGAGTCGAAGTTGTTGGCGCTTTATCAATGCGGAAATTGCCTGATGGCGTCGTGGTCAGGGATTTCGGAATCCGTGGATTTGATCTTGCCTGTGCGCTGGTCGAGAACTTTGACACTGTCGTTCTGGTGGATGCCATTTCTCGCAATGAACCGCCGGGTACCCTGTTTGTCATTGAACCTGAGATCAATGTGTCGGTCCCGCCCAGGGCTGAAATTGAGGCTCACAGTCTGAATCCAATGAAAGTATTGGACCTCGCCCATACTTTCGGGGCCCAATTGAAGCACGTTTTACTGGTAGGTTGTGAGCCTGCTTTTCTTGGCTCGGAAGATGAAGGAGCACTGGGCCTTAGCGAACCTGTCGCCGCCGCCGTCACCGAAGCGGTGTGGCTGATTGAGTCATTGATTGCAAAAATGTTGACTGAATCGCACGGCTCCAAAGCCGCTCAATCAACAAGATAATACCAGTTTGTAGTCAGTAGTCAGTAGTCAGTAGTTCACTAAGCCTATTTGATTGAATTATACCATTTTGGAATGAAGTGATCGTATTAGAAAACAGTCAAGTAATTCAATCAATTGAAGTTAGTGAACTACTGACTACGATCTACTGACTACAAACTGATATAAGTACTCTGTCGTAAGTTTCCTGAGATATTGAATTTGGTAAGTATTTGATTCTTTTCGTGTTTTTCGTGTTTTTCGTGGTTAAAATGTCTTGGAATTTTCGGTAAAGTACTTATTAAGAGCCAAAAGAAACGCTCAGAACCCGTTTGGTAACGGGACTTCTGAGCGATGAGGAATGACCGAATTACCAAACTGTGTTCGGTGATTTCAGGCCATAAAGCCCATATCACGCACCGAAAAATTCGCCAGTTCGGGGAACAATCCATTTAATTGCCCATCGGCGGCGCCGAACCACTTCGCCAGGGTTGCCCCATACTGGGCAATGGACGTTGATGGCAATAGCACCCCACGGGTATCGGCAAAGGCATTTGGGTTATAAGCCGAATCCGCCTGATTGAGAATGGGAAATGTGCCGTAAATCTGTCCGCCACTGACACCGCCCCCCATCACCAGATAGTGACTTCCCCAGCCGTGATCCGTTCCCGTTCCGCTTGGTTGCAGCGAGCGCCCAAAATCAGAAAGCGTAAAGGTCGTAACCTGCTGCGGAATCCCCATCTCAACCGTTGCATCATAAAATGCCTTCATCGCCTGACTGACTTGCCGCAGTAAATCCCACTGCTGGTAATCCTGTCCGCTGTGCGTGTCAAACCCGCCAAGACCACAGAAAAAGACCTGACGACCAGTGCCGGTCTGGGAACGCAGATTGATGAACCGGGCCACTTCTTTGAGCTGATTTCCAAGGGTTGAGTTTGGGAACACCGTCCCCAGCGTTCCACCTCCAGCCCCCTGAAGAATCGTGTTGAGTTGCTGGGTGTCGCGCATCACTTTGTCAGCCGCCGCAATCAGTCGGTTGCTGTTCGCCAGGGATGCGATTTGTACCTGGGCATTGGCTCGGGCATCCACGGCGGCTTGTGGATAGCCATTGCTGAGGGCGTACTGAGACAGGCTGTTTCCAGGCTGCAGGTTTGTTGCCGGAACTGCCTGCCCCGCCACGTACAAAGCCGATCCATTGAACGAAATCGAGGTCGGAAAGGTGGTATTCGCGTTGTTTGGTTGCATCAGATCGGCAATGCGTCCGCCCCACCCGCTACTGGCCGAGGCATTCGGAATGCCGGCCTGCATCTGGACAATCTGATCGGAATGCGAGAAAAGCTGGGTCGGCAGTGGAACCGCGTTTTGCTGATATTGTTGCTGCGTTGTCGGCTGGTACAACATGCCGGTATTGGCCATCACCGCGAGCTTGCCTTGCTGGAAGAGCGATTGTAATTCGACCAGTCCATAATTCAGGGCGTACTGGCCGCCAGTTGTCGTCGCAATCGGCAGGAGCTTGTTGCCGGTCAGCGCCAGGCTCCCTCGTTTGGCCAAATAGGCATTATATTCGTTGGTGGCCATTGGGATGACGGTGTTGTGGCCGTCGTTCCCTCCAAACAGGAAAATACAAACCAGCGCTTTGTAATCCGGGACCTGGGCGGCTTCGACCAGATTAAACTGACCAAGAGCCGCAAGCAGTCCGGAACTGGCGGTAAGTTTCAGGAAATTGCGTCGGGAAAAAATATGTTTCTGCATCGAATCACCTCTTTAGAATTAGGACGGAAAACCTGGGGCTCAGGGCTTGGGGCTGAAACTCCTTTCTTTAAAACGAGTTCCAAACCCTGAACCCTGAACCCTGAACCCTGATCAGTGCGCCACCTGATATTCGCTCGACATGGCTGTCAGATAGAGCACCGTTAAGGCTCGCATCTTCGCATCGGCGCCGGCAGCCTGGGAGCTTTGTAACGCTGTCAGCAACTGTTGGCGCAATCCGGGGGACATCCGTCCATAAAGCAGCAAATTATCAACCGCATTGACACAGGCCACGTGGTCGCTGCCCAGAGTAAACAGCCACTGCAGGTTCCAGATGCCCGTCTGGTAATAGTTCATCCAGTTCCAAAGCAGATTGGCTCGATTGACTAACTCGCCTGGGCCATAAATCTGAAACTCCGGACCAAAAAGTGGCGGCGTTTGTTTCGGAACGCGGAATCCTGGTGAGTAATGGCCGAACACGGATGGCGCATCGAGGATGCTCTCGCCCATATTGGTGTAGGCATAGGCGATCTGCGAGGGTTGCGACAGTGTCCCTCCCAGCACACGCAGTAAGGCAATGTGGTGCTGAAGTGGCGTTCGAAGTCGTCCGAAATCATTGCCTGGATTATCGTTGCGGGCTTCTGGGTCAAGCAGGATTGCCCGGACGACCGCCTTCATATCACCGCGAACACCCTGGCCGTTGTCATCAAACACCGCTGAAATCCGGGCAACGTAGCCGGGCGTTGGATTGCTGGTCACCAGATACCGAATCATTCGGGTGGCAAGAAACGGCCCGACATTGGGGTGATTGAAAACAATCTCGATCACATCGTCGAGATCTTTCTGCATGGTCTGGTTGGCTGGCAGCGTCTGGCCAAGGAAGGTCTTTGAAGAAGTATCGTGATACGCCGGCAACGGCACCATCGGCCCGGGGTAATAATTCGGATTTGGTGACTGTGGTGTGCCGCTTGCCGTGGCATAGGTCCAGCCGGTGAGCGCGAGCGCCAGTTGCCGGATGTCATTCTGATTGTAAGTTGGAATCGGCTTGCCTGCGCCATCGAGTTTCTGCGATCCGTCTGGGTTGAGCTGATACAAACCGATGCTGAAAAGCTGCAGCAACTCGCGTGGGTAGTTTTCATTGGCGCCGCCGGCGACACCGGGTTTGGTGCTGTTGACCATATCGAGGAAGTTCCCCATCGAGGCGTCGAGCGTCATTTCCTTGAGCAGATTTTTGTAGTTGCCAAACGCATGCTTGCTCAAAATCTGCTGCCACGGCACCAGCATATTGGGGTAATAGTTTTTGTTGCGTGAAATCACGATGATTTCGCTCAAGGCGTATTTCACGCGTTGGCGAAGCTGATCCTGGCCGGTCAACATATGCCAGATAAACTGATCGGTCATTTCTCCCTGTGACGAAGCAATCCCATTGGGGTAGACCGATTCTGGGGCGTTAAACTGTTCGTCCAGATATTGCTGGATACCAACCTGTTTGACATAGGCCGTCAACTGGGGCGTTGGGCCAAAGGTAGCCTGTTCCAGAAAGCGACCGACCGTAATGGCCTGCAGGTCAACGAAGTTCAGACCCGCGCTGGCATTTTTCGTCGGGTCGGCCACACTGACCGCCCTGACGGTGACCGCACCGGCTGGGATGGCCGCCGGGGCGGTGTACAACCCGCTGGTGCTGATGGTGCCGGTTGTGGCATTGCCTCCGGTTACGCCATTGACTTGCCAGGTGACCGCCGTATTGGCCGAACCCGTGACCGTGGCCGTGAATTGCTGAGTTGTCCCCACGGCGACTGAAGCTGAGGTTGGATTGATTGTAACTGCGACCACTTGTGGAGGGGCAGTAATTGTAACACCCGCGCTGGCCTGTTTGGACGAATCAGCCTGACTCACCGCCGTGACGGTGACTGCACCGGCTGGGACTGCCGCTGGCGCCGTATAGAGCCCGGTGGTGCTGATCGTCCCCATTGTCGCATTTCCACCTGTGACACCGTTGACCTGCCAGGTAACCGCCGTGTTGGCTGAACCATTCACGGTAGCTGTAAATTGCCTGGTTGCACCAGTTTGGACCGAAGCTGAAGTCGGAGAAATCGTGATGGTAACGGCCTGTGGTTGATTTGTGACCGTCACGGTTGCGCTGGCTTTTTTGGTTGAGTCGGCCTGACTCACCGCCGTGACGGTGACTGCACCGGCTGGGACTGCCGCCGGGGCCGTGTATAAACCGCTGGAACTGATGGTGCCGGTGGTCGCGTTGCCACCAGTGACCGTGTTGACCTGCCAGGTGACCGCCGTGTTGGCTGAACCAGTCACGGTAGCTGTAAATTGCCTGGTTGCACCAGTTTGGACCGAAGCTGACGTTGGTGAAATTGAAACCGAAATGGTTTGTGGCGCTCCGTTGCTGACCGTGACCGTTGCGGTCGCGGACCGCTCGCTGTTGACGGCACATACGGCCCGAATGGTCACCGGACGGCTCAACGCCGCATTCGGCGCCTTGTACAAGCCGCTTGATGTAATTGTCCCGTTTGCATTTCCGCCGTTGACATACCAGTAAACCGTTGTGTTGGTTGTACCTGAGACATTGGATGTAAATTGCTGCTGAGCCGCTGGCGCCACAGTGGCGGTTGAGGGTGTAATGGCAACGGTGATTCCCTGTCCAAATTCGATCAGGCGCGGCGTTGAAACAGCACCGGGAGGACCCGGATTTACGACCGTGATGTTTCCGCTGCTTGATTGCATGACGTTGCTCGTTGCCTTCAATTGTGTCAGGGATACATACGTGGTCGGTAACGGCGCACCATCGAGCAGTACAACGGCGCCGTTATAAAACTGGCTCCCATTCACCGTGAAAATGGATTGTCCGAGGGGAACTTTACTCGGTGAAAACCATTGCACAACTGGAGTTGGATACCGCACTGTCACGGTCGAGGTGGCTGACGCTGTTTGGTCGGCCACACTGGTGGCCTTAATCATGACGGGATTTGCCGGCGGCAATGCGGCAGGTGCCGTGTAGAGGCCACCGGTACTGATCGTACCAACCGTCGAGTTGCCCCCTGGAACATCATTTACCGACCAGACGACCGTTGTCATGGGCGTTCCCATGACCGTCGCGCTAAATTGCCGGGTGCCCTTCAACGGCAGGGTTTCGCTGGTTGGACTGATACTGACAGTCGGCGCCGGTGGCGGCATCGTCGTGGCCAGCGCTGGGACCGCTGACCCAAAACAAAAGGTCAGGGCGAAGAAAACACCTGACAGGCATCTGTATAAAAGTTGTGAACTCACGTTATTTCTCCTCTGCCGTTCGGGCACAAACGCGACGGCGAATTTTGGAGTGCGACGGCTTGACGCCGCTTTGATATGAGGCTTTTGGTAAAATTGGCGTCAAACTGGCTCTTCTCTGCTCAATAGGGTGATGCGGAAAAACAACGACCAGCCTCAATATGGAGCACGAAGTGGAATATGGGTGCGGGATGTGCGGCAGTATCCAGTGTGGAAGATAACTGGACAACTACCTGTTTATGTAGGATTTGGGAAAATCCAGTTTTTTGCTGCAACTTGAAAGGACTTTCCTGGGCAACCAGGTCTGTTTTCTTTGAGAAGCCATTCAAAACAGAAAAACCTCTGGCCCTTGATTGGACCAGAGGTTCACAGATACCAGTTTGTAGTCAGTAGTCAGTAGTTCACTAAGTACAAGTCTCCATAAATAGGGGATGGAATCACCGAAATTCCATCCCCTATTTATGGGGACTTGTACTAAGTTTGTTTAAATGAATAACTTGACTGTTTTCTCATACGACCGCTTCATTCCAAAATGATATGAGTGGGTTAGGTTCGGCGGGCCAGTTCACTGGTCAGGCGGTATTTGTTGGTCATTTTTTCCATGGTCACAATCTGGCAGTTCTTTGGATTTTTGAGGGCTTCAAATTCTTCCACGCTCCAGTGAAACCACCGCATCAGAAAGAGTCGCAGGGTCATGCCGTGCGTGATGATCAGTGTGTTTTCTGGATAATCGTCCTTTTTGAAATCCCGATAGAGCGTTTCCAGAAACGTGCTGACCCGGTCATAGACATCAGCCCCTGATTCGCCGTCGGGAATGCGATAATAAAAGGTGCTAAACCCGTTGCGTTCGCGCATGATTTCTTCGTTCTCGTCGGGATGGCGCAGATGACCCCAGTCGAGTTCGCGAATCCGTGGGTCTTCCAGTGACCGTTTGATGTTGCTTCCGATGGCTTTTTGAATTTCGGCAAACGTCTGGCGTGTACGATAATAGGGAGACACATAGACATACACGGATTCATTTCCAATGATTGACTTTATGGAATTTCCCGCTTCAAGAGCCTGAGTGCGGCCAAGGCTGGTGAGGTTTAATTTATAGTCCGGTGTGGTCTCGTACATTTCCCGGTCTGCGTTTCCTTCTGATTCGCCGTGGCGGACAAGAATAATTCTTTTGGGTTTCATGGTGGCCTTCCGAGTGCAAACTAACCTGTGATTTGTCAGCAGGTTAGCAAAAAGACGCGGTGCTTGCACCGGGCGTTGCCAAAAATCAAAACGAAAATGGTTGAGTCATCCTGAATTTTGGCGCGAACTCTTCTTTTGGCACCGAGTTTGTCTCATCTTCAATTGGTTTGTGGTCAGATGAAAAGTACCTGCCGCCGCTCCAGTATGACCCATCGGTAAACGTAACGTGCTGCAGGACCAGATACACATCCGTCGCGTTTGACAGGAGTTCTTTTGAGGGCACGCTTCCTTTGAGATCATCATAGGTCTCAGCATCCAAAATCAGTGAAATCATCCCAAAAGGAAGGACCCGCTTCTGGGGTGCTCCGGCAAGTTGGATATCGGGAATCTCGCCCTCAAAGAGAATCACCCCAAGCGGGCGTTGCTGACCTTTCATCGGCACCAACAAAACATAGCTGACTCCTTTGATGGGTTTCGGAGACACATTCAGAACGTGCAGGGTCAGCCCCTTGAGCCAGTCGTTTTCGGCGTTGAAGGAGGAAAAAAGTTTGACCGGTTTGCCAGCCACAGAAACGGTTGAGATGACAACCGGCTCCTTTTTAAAAGTCTTTTGGGTAATCAACCGTTCCAATTGTTGCGCTTTGATTGGAATACTCAGAAGCCCATACCAAATCAGGCTGATTCCTCCGGTCAGGACGATACCGCTGAATATTTTTTGAAGTCTGTACCACATAGGTTCCCTGTCCTTTCCGCTCCTGTTTCTTCCTGAAAGTGTGAGATTTTCAGATGATCAGGCATGAATTTGCTTTTCTTTTTTCTCAAAATAGTACATAACCCAAAATTCTGAATTTCAGGGAGCGGTTTTCCTGAAACCAGGAACTTGATACTCTCCCAACTACTCCATTCCAGTCAAAATCCACTCCAATGAATTATCAAAAACCACCTTTTACGAAAGAGAATGAACCAAACCGAAAATTGTCCTGGTATGAACTCAAGGAAATGCTGTTTCAGGCGGTAAAGAAACAGTTTCGGTATGTTTCGCAGCCAGTCAAAAGCCAGATCAAACGGTTGTCCCCGGCGCAGTTGGAATCCGTGCTGGATATTTTGCCTCAATTTTCAGATCTCCAGTACCTGGAAACGCACCTGACCGAGGTTTTAAGCAAACCAACTCCGGCCCGGTCCAGGGATCGGTACACCCAGTTGGGGCCTCCTCCGGAAAGACAATTTAACCGTGAATTTACCCCGCCCCCTCCGATTCCACAAACCGAAGAAGTTTTTGAGGATTCAGAGCCCCAGGAACTGGACGTAGAGCCGCCGCCGCCGGCCCGTATCGTGGATGAACCAGCCGAAGTGCCCGTGGCGAATGAGCCCGAAGAATCGAGAAGTATGGGTTCTGAGCCGGTTTATTCTTCCCGGCAGCCTGAAGTACCTGAGTTCCATCAACCACCGGTTCAACGGCAATACTTCAAACCCAGTCCCCCGGCATCCCGGCCCAGCGCTCCCGCACCGCCACCATCAGGGGTCGTTCGGGCGACAGTCCCTCTCTCAATTGAAGGAACGCAGCTTGAACTGGTGCTCGAATACGACCGATTTTCGGACGATAAACGAAACCGGGGGGTGCGGTTTTCATTCACGATGGATGAAAGCCAGTTTCTGATCGCTCAATTGCTGACCCATCGCCAGCACATTCAACCGCTTGAGCCCCGTGTGGCGGAAGCCATTCGATCCTATTTCAATGAAGCGGAACAGGTTCTGCAAGGCGCCATCCTGGGGGGGCAGGCCGCGCCAGCGGCACCCCAACGGGTTGAAGCTAAAATCGAACATCCACCCGTTGTGGCGGCACCAACCCCTGAGTCAGCCCCAGCCCCCCCAGTGGTGGAACCCGTGACCGATGGTCAAGCGTCTTCTTCAATTTCAGATTCTGACCTGATGGAAGGCCAGGCCGGAAAACGGCATCGCCGAACCAATGAAGAACTCGCCGCCGCGGGAATTGCCGTTGGAAAACGCACCCGGTTGACTTCCGAAAAAATTGACCTTGACTCGCTTCAGTTCGACCCACGTCTGGCGTCAATCCTGAGCATTGATCAGGCTCGACACTTGAATATTGCCCCGGTCAGTTTCCTTGATAATTCAACCGACTTGCTGGTTTTGTTTGTCGAACCTGAAGGCAAAGTCCGGATTTACACCTTCTTTAACCGGGCGGCTAATCGGGCGGCAGTGGCGGCACTGGTTGGCATTCGACCGGAAAAACGCGACCAGGTGAAAATCCGTACATTTCGGGTTTCACAAGACTTTATGAATCAATTTCTTGACATGGCCGCAACGACCGAAGGCAGCGATGAACCTTCAAAACCCAAACGTGGGCGGCCAGCAGGGTCCAAGAACAAACCTGCTTAGGGAGTCGGATGGAAATATCATACCACCAGGGTTCAGGGTTCAGGGTTCAGGGTTCAGGGTTCAGGGCCAGATACTCCACGTTGAGTGGTACCCGCCAGTTCCCCAGTCTTCATCTTGAGTGGGATCAGTCAACTCATGTGGGATTTTATTTTCTTCTGGGTCCCTTAGATGAAATGACTCAACTGGTTTAGACCTGTTGGACCAAGGGCTTGTGGCTTCGAGAAATGTAATTTTTCCAGCCAGTGAGCCCTTTTTTATTGCCTCTGCCGGGCTAAATTCCTGCCCTTCGAACGACTCCCGTTTCATTGCTCGCACTGCTCACAAATGGCTGTGATTCACTCATTTCGCATCGAGTCAAGAAAGGTACCCCGATGAAAAAGTTGATAAATTCTCCCCAGACCGTGGTCCCTGAAATGCTTGAAGGACTGGTACTGCTCTATCCCGGACTTGACGGTGTGCCAGGCCAGCCAGTGCTGATTCGCTCGGATATCGAAATGGTCCGCCAGCAGCAAGTTTCAATCATCTCAGGAGGCGGAAGCGGCCATGAACCAGCCCATGCTGGATATGTTGGGTCAGGCATGTTGAGCGCCGCAGTCGCGGGTGAGGTGTTTACCTCCCCAACCCCGGACGCCATTCTGGGAGCACTGCGGGTGACGACTGGATCTCCGGGAGCGCTTCTGATTGTGAAGAACTACACCGGGGACCGATTAAATTTTGGACTTGCGGCTGAAATGTTTCGGGCCCAAGGCCATTTCGTCGAAATGGTGGTTGTGGCTGATGATGTGGCCCTGGCTGATTCGACCAACCACGCTGGGCGCCGTGGGCTGGCGGGGACGATTTTGGTTCACAAGATTGCGGGAGCAGCGGCTGAAGCCGGGGCTTCGGTGTCTGAAGTTGCGGCTGAAGCACGCGCGGCGGCCTCAGCCGTCAGAACAATGGGAGTCGCACTGACGCCGTGCATTGTACCAGCGGCGGGCCAGCCTGGATTTACACTTGGCCGGGATGAAATCGAATTGGGGTTGGGCATCCACGGGGAACCAGGTGTCCGACGCGAGGCGCTCCAATCGGCTGACCGCCTGGTTGATGAATTACTGGAACCTATATTGAAAGACCTTCAACTGACTGCGGGCGAACGGGTTGTACTGCTGGTCAATAATCTTGGCGCCACCCCGACGATAGAACTTGCCATTGTGGCACGCCGGGCCCTGACGGTGATTGAACAGCGGGGAATTCTTGTCGAGCGGGCATATGCCGGAACTTTTCTTTCAGCACTTGAAATGGCGGGAGTCTCCCTTTCCGTCATGCGAGTGGATGACGAGCGCCTGCGCCGCCTTGATGCTCCAACCGGGGCGCCAGCCTGGCCAAATGCTGCCGCCCAGCCTCGTGCGCGTCAGCGGTCCAAACCACATCTTGATCAATCCATACCTGAACCCGGCAAGTCCGTGGGGAAACCTGTGACCCACGCCGGTCAGGTTCTGGAACAGGTGCTTTCAGATGTGTGCGAGGCGTTGATTCATCAGGCCCCGCAATTCACCGAAATGGATCGTGAAGTCGGCGATGGAGACCTGGGAATCAGTCTTGCCCGAGGCGCCCAGGCCATGCGCGACCAGTTGCCAATGATTGACCTTGATGACCCAACCCGGACCTTATATGACCTGGGAATGACCGTTCAGCGAGTAATGGGCGGCACCTCAGGCGCGCTCTATTCGGTTTTCCTGCTGCGAGCGTCGCGGCTTTTCCACGAGGAAGCACAGCCCGGACTGGCTGCCTGGGCACGAGTCTTTCGCGGCGCCAGCGAAGCCATTCGCGAGTTTGGTGGCGCCGAACCCGGAGACAGAACCATGCTGGATGCACTGCTCCCGGCGGTTGCGGCAGTTGAAGCCGGAGCCGCACGGGGACTCACCGCGGCTGAGACGCTTGATCGAGCAGCTACTGAAGCCAGTGCCGGGGCTGAAGCAACAAAAACCATGTTACCCAGGCGTGGACGGTCGAGTTATGTCGGAGAGCGAGTGTTGGGATTCCCAGACCCAGGTGCAGCGGCGGTTGCCGCATGGCTGAGGGTCGTGGCAAGGGCATTTCAAGAATAACACCCTGAACCCTAAGGGAGCGTTAAAAAACAACTTCCCGTTTTCATTTGGAACACCAGCCTTTGGATTGAGCATCCCGGAGGGCTGCCGTTCACATAGCCGGTCGGTTGCTCGGCTTTGCGAGCTACCACCGGGAAACGATTGTCTTCTCGGTCCGTCTCCCCCCGCGTCGCCTGCGCCCCGCAGGGCGCAGGCGACGCGGGGAGAAACAAGGAAACGGCCCGTGGATCCGGTGGTAGGCCCAAAGCAGCCAACCGACCGGCTATCCGAACGGCAGCGCTTCGCGGTGCAAAACCAAAACCTGGACGTGGCGGAACGCACCCCAGGAACTTATTTTTTAACGCGCCCTAAATGGCATTACTGATTTGCTTTTCTCAATCGAAGTGAATTGGTAATCACGGACAGGCTCGACAGCACCATCGCTCCGGCGGCCAGAATCGGATTTAAAACGCCCGTCACGGCCAGCCCAATACCAAGCGAGTTATACAAAAATGCCCAAAAGAGATTTTGGCGGATCACCCGGCGCGTTTTGTGCGACAGATCAAACACATCAAGGATTTTGTTGAGCGAATGGCTGATCAAAACAACGCTGGCGGCCTGCATGGCAATATCTGTCCCGGAACTTAATGCCACGCCCAGATTGGCCTGTGCCAGCGCGGGTGCATCATTGATTCCATCCCCAACCATACACACAACCCGCCCCTGGTCCTGAAGCGTCTGGATGTATCTGGCTTTTTCCGCTGGCGAAACTTCGGCCAGAACCTGATCGGCTCCAATCTGGTTGCCAACGGCACTCACCGTTGCCTGGGAATCACCGGAAACAAGATGAACTGTCATCCCACGTTGCTGGAAAGTCCGAACTGCTTCGATTGAATCTGTCTTCAGGCAGTCACCAAACGCCAGTACTCCACAAAGCTGTCCATCAAGTCCAAAGAACACCAGGGTTTGCCCGTTCGCTTCCCATTCCGCCGCCTGCACTGATGTATAACCAGAGGTATCTGGCCCGGTCAGGTGTTCGAGCAGTCCACGATTTCCCAAAAATACCTGCCGACGGTCCACCGTTCCTGAAATTCCTTGCCCTTGATGAATCACAATCTCAGTGGCTTCACGCAACGCAACCCCTTGTTCAACCGCATATTTGCGCAAGGCAATGCCCAATGGATGCTCAGAATAGGCTTCAAGCGAGGCCAGGAGTGGGAGATACACCTGCCGGAATAATTCGGGGTTGGAATCGGCACCCAGTTCAAATCCAACCAGCGAGAACCTGCCTTCGGTCACGGTGCCGGTTTTATCCAACACAATCGTGTCAATTGTCTTGACTGACTCCAGCACACTGCCGTCACTGACCAGTATTCCGGTTTGGGAGGCGGTTCCAATCGCCGTGGTCATCGCAAGCGGTGTGGCCATTCCCAATGCACAGGGACAGGCAATCACGAGTACCGTTATCGCCCGCATCAAGGAATCTCCCGTTGGATGCCCCAACCAGACACACATCAGAAATGTGAAGGCGGCCACCACAATCACACCCGGAATGAATATTCGTGACACACGGTCTACCTGCCGCTCAATCGGCGAACGCCCGCTCAGTGCCTGCTCGACATAGTGCACAATCTGGGCCAGGGTGGTGTCGTTTCCGACTTTGGTGGCCCGAACCCGGAGCACGCCGCTGCCATTCAAACTGCCAGCAATGACCGGACTTTCGACGTGTTTGGTCACCGGCGTGGATTCACCCGTCAGCAGTGATTCATCAGCAAAGGAATGCCCGTCAATCACAACGCCATCGGCTGGAATTCGCTCACCGGCTTTAACCAGGAAGCAATCTTCGACTCGCAAGGCATCAACTGAAACAAATCGTTCCTGTCCATTGGAATAAAGTCGGACTTTTTTCGGCATCAACCGATAGAGCAACGTCACGGCCTGCGACGTCCGATCTTTGGCGGTCCGTTCAATATACTTTCCAATCAAAACCAGCGTTACAATCGCACAAACAGTGTCGAAATAAATGTGAATTCCACTCTGGAAAGCTTGCACCGCACTATAAAAATACGCTGCCAGAATCCCCAATCCGAGGAGCGATTCCATCCGCAGGGTGCGGTTACGCAGTGCCTGATAGCCCAATTTTAAAATTGGGCTGGCCGAATAAAAGACCACCGGCGTGGCCAACACCATCAAAACAAAGGGTAAATACAATCGAATACTTTCAGCGATGACTTCAAAGTAGCCGACATAGAGCGCCGTGCTCAGTGTCATGATGTTGAGCCACAAAAAACCAGACAGCCCAAGCCGGAGCAGCAAGTCACGTTTTTCTTCGTCGTGAGCATCCTGTTCGCCGGTAAATTCGCTGGCGTGATATCCAAGCTGTTCAATCCGTTCAATGAGGCGTGTCGGTGGTAAACATTGGGGAGCGAATCTGACTTTGACCAGATCGGAAGCAAAAAACGCTTCGGCTTTGATGACACCTGGTTCTTTGGAAACCACATGTTCAATCAACCAGGCACAGGAGGCGCACCACATGCCTCCGACGTGAATTAAAATTTCCTGCCCTGGCGTTTCAGGTGAATCCGTGGTTTTGGCGGCTGATTTTGGCGACTGATCTTGTCTGTTTGAAATCAACCCCATCCGAAGGCTTTGTTGATACAGTTCTGTCTCCCGAAAATCATCCCCTGGCTGACACAGGCCGCTTTCAATCAAAATGCTGTACACATTCATACACCCAGCACAGCAAAAGCACGTGTCCTGACGAACAAACCGCGATGATTCGCAGGGAAGGCCACAAAGACCACATTCAGGGCTTGGGGCTGCAAAATCAGGGTTCCGGGTTCCGGGTTCCGGGTTCCGGGTCGCCAAATCAAGGTTGGTCATAGACGGTTATCCACAGTGTTTATAAGGATATTGTTATAGGAACAAACAATCTGCCTGAAAACCCGGAACCCGGAACCCGGAACCCGGAACCCGAATTAAGGCATTGATCGGCTTGCCTTTTTCATCCAGTAGAATCGGGTTGGCCCGTTTGGCAATAACATAAGCCGCCACCAGGATGGCAAGAAACAAAACAATGATAAAGGCAAAATAGGCTTTGAGAACCACGTCCTGACGGGTCGCAACAAAGGTGAACAGTTTTTTCATTGCGGCTTTTTCCTTTCCATCGGGGTGATAAAGGTCATCGGAATTGAGTCTTCGGTTGGGTCAGGTGCCGTTCGGGAGACAAATTGAAAGTGGTTGACACCCGCCGGGATATCCGCCGGATCAACCATAAGTTCAATTTCTTCATTTCTGACTTCGCCGGCTTTGATCTGGAGCGGATTGGATTTCATCAGCAGTTGAGCTGTGTCGAGTCCTTTTACTTCCAGGGTAAAGGTTTCATCTCTGGTTCCACGATTGGCGACAGTCAACCGAAACGTATTGAAAACCTTCCCATTTTCAATTCGATACAGTGTGGCTCTGACCGGCAGAATGTGTACCAGCACTGCTCGCCGCATTGCCAGCGCCACCCATAACCCGGAGGCATAAAACACCAGCACCAGCATCACCACGGCCCGTTTGGCATCGAGCAACCCCAGGCGGCGATACCAGGGGGCATTCTTTTCAGTAAACAACTCGCCTTTTTCGCCCCAGGCATAATGAATCAACCCTGGTTTGCCTTTGCGGCCCAAAATATCGGCACAGGCATCAATACATTCACCACAATGGACACATTCAATCTGATCTGGCGACTTGCGGATATCAATTTCCATCGGGCAGATTTTGACGCATTTCTTACAGTCAATGCACTGTTTCTGTTCGTCGCGATAATGAACCAGCAGCGTGTTTTTATCGCTCAAGATGCCTTGCAGGTATCCGTACGGGCAGATCGTCGTGCAAAACCGCTGCCGGACATACATAAAATCAATAAAGGTAATCAACGTGGTTGCCGCCCCACTGATGCCAGCCGCCGTTTTCAGGTCAAATGCCAGCAAGCGCTGGATCAAATCGCGTGGTTCGACAAAGTAGGAAATAAAAACAAATGATAAAAAAACCGATCCCACCCCAACCACTGAGTAAAAAACGCCAGTGTTGAGCCAGGATCGTTTCTTCAGATCCATTTTGGGGAATTTTTTATTGGTCCAGCGCTTGATGGCCAGTTCAAACTCGGTCGCCGCTTCGCTGAAAATCATCTGCGGGCACATATAGCCACAATAGACCCGGCCATAAATCATCGAAATCGCGGCAATCAAAAACATCAAAAACATCAGGCTGAAAAAGATAATCCCAAACTCATTGATCCAGAGTTCCTGCCCGATGATATAAAACCGCTGGCGTGGAATATCAAACCGCATCACGTTAAAAAACGGAAGGGCGACAAAAATCACCACGCACATGGCGTGAATCGCTTTGCGGACCGGGTGATACACCGGTTTCGGAGGCGGAAATTTTTTGGATTCGGGTTTGGGTTTTGGAGCTGGAACTGGAGGTGATACGACTGGTTCGGTTTCGGTAACAGGCATGGTTTTTTCCCCACCACAGTGTGAATTTCTACCCAACCAGTTTTTAGGGTTCGGGGTTCAGGGTTCAGGGTTCAGGGAAAAATAAAAAGGACGAAAAGGACATCAGGGACGAGAAAGAACTAATTTTAAATACCCTGAACCCTGAACCCTGAACCCTTGCCTTTAATACCGGATCTTCGGGTTGGGTGCGGGGATGGTCACGCATTCACGGTAGAATTCAAATCGCTGCATGGTGATGGCGTGGGTGGGGCATCGAGAGGCACACATCGCGCACCGGATACAGGTTGTTTCATCCTTGAGCATAACCGACCCCATCTGGTCGAGTTCTTCGGTGGTGTATGAAAGCAAATCCTGTTCCGTAATTCCCAATCCCTCTTCAGCCAGGTTCATCAATTTCGGATCTTTGGGAAGCTGAGAGAGTCCAACCAGTTTAATCAGGTTCTCAGGGCAGACATCAACGCAGCCCCGGCAGGCAATGCACATCGTGGTGTCAAAGACCGTGTTGACATTGCAGCGCAAACACCGGGCAGCCTGGGTCTGGGCTTCGGTCTCAGAGTAGTTTTCCTCGGTATTGACAAGCGAACTGGCACGTTTTTCAGGTTCGACCGCTGGTGGGTTGTGGCGTTCCAGTTGATACCAGCCATCCACCATCGTGTAGGAAGCCGGGAACCATCGTTTGCGCACCACAACATCCGTCCGGGTCTTTCTCAGATAATCGTGCATCGAGCGGGACGCCGTATGGGCCGAAGCCACGGCATGGATAAACAACCGTGGACCATGCGCGATGTCGCCACAGGCAAACACGTCAGGCGCCGTGGTTTGATAGGTGTCCGGATTGACTTTGATCAGGCCGCGCACAGATTCAATGCCATCTTCAGGTGACAGAAATGACAAATCCGACGTCTGGCCAATCGCAAATAAAACGGTGTCGGCTTCAATGTCCTCAATTTCATTTTCGTCAAATGTTGGTGAAAATCGTCCCTGGGCATCAAACACGGCGGTACATTTGACGGTTCGCAGGCCGGTGACTTTTCCTTTTTTGCTCAATATCTCTTTTGGACCACGTGAGTTGTGGAGTTTGATGCCTTCTTCTGAACCTTCGTGGATTTCGATTTCATCGGCGGGCATTTCAGCCCGACTTTCAAGGCAGACAATGTGGACTTCTTTATCGCCGCTCATTCTCAGTGCCGAGCGAGCCACGTCATAGGCAATGCGCTGCTCGCGCTCACCTTCAATTGAAAATTCATCGTCATCGTCACTGGCCATCACTGGACGAATGGCTGAGCGAGCCACGTCATAGGCCACGTTGCCGCCACCAATCACAACCACTTTCTTGCCCAGCGGCAACGGTTTGCCTTCGTTAAACGCCCGCAAGAAATCCATGCCGTCATACACCATGTCAACATCAGAACCAGGAAGCGGAATTTTTCGCCCTTTCGGAAGACCAATGCCGAGGAAAATGGCCTTATATCCTTCGGCTCGAAGGCTTTGAATGGTGAAATCACGCCCCAGCCGCATATTGCATTTCAGGTCAACACCCATTGACAAAATGGCATTGATTTCGTGTCGAACCAGCTCACGCGGCAGTCGAAAGACGGGCACACCAACCATCAGCATTCCGCCAGGTTCGGCGTTGGCCTCAAAAACGGTGACTTTATACCCAATCCGGGTCAAATCGTGGGCCACGGTCAGACCGGAAACACCGCCTCCGATGACAGCCACTTTTTCAAAATCACCGCGTTCCGGCGGCAGCATTCGTTCATCACACGACTCATGGTAAAAAGAGTAATCACCAGTTTCAGGCCCAAATTGTTCATTCACAAAGCGTTTGAGGGCACGAATCGTAACCGGTGAATCCAGGTCGCCACGCCGGCAGTTGACTTCGCACGGTGCGCCGCACACCCGCCCGCAAATCGAAGCAAATGGATTGGTGGCGCGGGCCATCCGGTAGGCATCTTTATATCGCCCTTCGGCAATGGCGTTGACATATCCGCAGGCATTGGTATGAACCGGGCAGGCGTCCTGGCATTTCACCATCCGAATCCAGTAATCCGCCCCATCTGGTGACTCGAACTGATAGCGTTCTTCCGTCATAACGGTGTATCCATTGTATAAATACCAGTTTTTAGTCAGTAGTCAGTCGTCAGTAGTCATTTTTCAAATCCTGCAAGCGCAGTACTGAACTGGACGATGAGACCCAAAATGGTATTGGTTGAACTGGTTGAACCAAAAAACCGCCTGAAGGCGGAACTCTAAACTTATTCGTCCACGTGGCCTTTTCGAAACACAAAAGCCACCAGGATCAGCAGATAGACCACAATCATCGCACCAACGACATACATGAATGGGTCGGCGGTTTTGGTCACGGCATTGAGGGCCTGGACGAGTGACCCGCGTTCGGAGTGGGTGATTTCCCCGTTCATGTAAATGAAAAAGTAAATCGCAGCCCCACCAATGATGACAATGTTGGCAAATTTCAGGAATGCGGGAACTTCCGTTCCCTGGCGCTCGGTGATCCAACCATCGGCATATTCTTTGATTTCAACCGGTTCGACTTGCTCGGGTTTCGTTGCCATACCATCTTGCTCCCCTCAGAAGAATAAAGAATGAAGAATGAAGAATGAAGAAAAATCAACGGGTTCAGGGTTCAGGGTTTAGGGTTCAGGGTTCAGGGTTCAGGGTTCAGGGTTCAGGGTTCAGGGTTTAGGGTTCAGGGTTTTCGAATAAATATGCCCCAGTCACCTTGTCACCCAGTCACCCAGTCATCCTGTCATTTGTCACCTTGTCATTTGTCACCTTGTTACCCAGTCACCTTGTCATTTGTCACCTTGGCGCGGTTTTTCTTCATCCGCCCAGACCTGGTATTTGATTGACTCACCTTCTTCGCCCCAGTAGCCATCGCGATAGGATTTCAGAAAGAAATAAATCGCTCCAACCAAAAAGATGAGAAACAGAAAATAAGCAAAGTAAATGCTTGGATAGACATAGTCGCCGCTGTACATTGCAAGGACCTCTCAACTGATTTCATTTGCGAATTTAGAGTTCAGGGTTTGGAAAGGACATAAACTTCGAAAACCCGGAACCCGGAACCCGGAACCCGGAACCCGGAACCCGGAACCCGGAACCCGGAACCCGGAACCCGGAACCCGGAACCCGGAACCCGGAACCCGGAACCCGGAACCCGGAACCCAACCCTATTTCTCAAAGTCATTATCCGGACGCCAGTTTTTGGCACGTCCCAGCGTTTGCAGATAAGCCGTCATGGCTTTGAATTCCGCCGGATTGTTCGCAATCCACGGAAACGGCGGCATAATCGAGCCAGGCACCAAATCCCGCGGGTTGCGGAAGTGCGTTAAGTGCCACTGTTCGTCATATTTACCGCCAACCCGCGACAGGTCGGGCCCAGTGCGTTTGGTGCCAAAGAGATGAGGGCTGTCATTGACAAATTCGTCCGGGGTTGAAATCGGCGAATCTACGCCACGCCAGCCCGAACGCTTGGTGTCAGCCAGCAACGTTCGGGTTTGCTGGGTGTGGCAATACCAGCAGCCTTCACGGACATAAATGGCCCGCCCCTGTAACTCAAGCGGTGTATATGGCTTTAATTTTCCAGTGGGCCCTTTGCTTGGATCGTTATTTTCAAAAGGTTTTGCCCAGCTATGATCAAGCAACGGCGGTACAATCGTTGTCAGCAGCCCACCAATGAAGAAGAAAAATAACGCGAAGGCCACAAACCCCACGGCGCTTTTGTCGGTTTTCTGTAACATACCAGTAATTCTCCGTTAGTTGTGAATGAAGAATGAAGAATGAAGAATTGAAATGCCTTCTTGGTTCTCTCGTTCTTCGCTGAGTTCTGGCTATTCTTCCAGTTGGTCAGCCTGTGCTTAAACTGTTGCCGCCACCGCTTTGGGTGGCGCCTCCGGTGTTGATTGGACTCTCAGCACCGTCGCCATCACGTTGTAGGCATAGAGGGCAATCCCAATAAACATGAAAATTCCCGAGAAGAATCGCACCAGCCACACCGGTTGGAGCGCCACCACAGTATCAATAAATGGAATCGCCGGGTTGTTCCACTGCCACCCTTGCCAGAATCCGCCCAGCCACAGGGTCACGAAAAAGCCCAATCCGCCAATCATAAAGAACCAGAAACTCCAGTTGGCTAAGGTGTCGGAATACAGCGCGGTCTTAAACATTCGCGGCAGGATATAGAGTGACCCCGCAATGGCAAAGAATGAAAAAGCCCCCAGCACCGCCATATGCGCGTGGCCGGGAATCCAGTCCGTCTTGGACACAATGGCATTGACGGCTCGCAGGCTGTGCATCGGCCCCTGGAAACAGGTCAGCAGGTAAAAAACGACGCCTGACATCAGGAATTTGAGCGGTACGTTGTCTTTCAACTGATGCCACTGGCCCTTCATCGTCGCAAAGAAGTTATACACAACCGCCCACACGGGCACCAGCAGCATCACCGAAAATACAATCGCAATGGTTTGCAGCCATTGGGAAATCGGACCATGAAGCATATGGTGCGCCCCGGTCCAGACATACACAAAGGCCAGCGACCAGAACCCCACCATTGACAGCTTGTGACTATAAAGCGGCGTGTTTGAGGATTTCGGAATAAAGTAATAGGCAATTGCGAGTCCTGCCGGAGTAAAGATCAGGCCCACGGCATTATGAACATACATCCAGTTCAAGTTGGCCTGATTGACACCCGTGGCCATCAGTACGGCAAAATTTCCGGTCAGGTACACAAACGCCGTCCAGAGAATCGTCCCCATGACATACCACAGCGAAACATACATTTGCTGATACTTTCGAGTGGCAATCGTCATAAAGATATTGGCGCCAAACATCACCCAGGCCACCACCACCAGCACATCGAGCGGAACGACCAGTTCAGCATATTCCAGCCCCTGGTTTAAACCCAGCAGGAGCGTGACGACCGCACTGAGAATAATGAAATTCCAGAGCATCGCCGTGGCCACGCCCAGCTTTTCACTCCATAGCTTGACCCCGCACAAACGCGGGACAAAGTAATAAATCAAACCCATGTCGCAGGCCAGCAACCATCCGAACAGCATTCCATTGACGTGGAGCGGGCGCAACCGACCATAAGTTAAATATGAAACCGTCCCCAGCATTTGTGGCCAGACAAATTTGGCTGCGATGATGAGCGCGATAATCCCAACGATGAAAAAGTAGGCCACGGCGCTGATCAGAAAATACTTGGCGGTGGTATCGGTATGAATACCCTCTGACGCTTTTGCCGCCTGAGAAACAGGTATTTCAGCTACGGATGATTGAGTGGACATAACCGTTTTGACTCCTTCGATTCAGGGTTCAAGGTTTTAAAACCAGGGTTCAGGGTTCAGGGTTCAGGGTTTCAAAACCAGGGCTCAGGGTTCAGGGTTTTCGCCGCGTAGCGGTGATTGAATTGAGGCAGATCGTTTACGACCTGCAAAATAAAAAAGACAAAAATTCAAAAACCCTGAACCCTGAACCCTGAACCCTAAAGGATCTCACTTCTTCGGCTGATTGAAACTCCGCAGGTAATTGACAACATCGCCGACATCATTTTTCGTCATTCCGTAGTCAATCCAGGGTGGCATCGCCGTGCCTTGAACACCATACAGAATCGAGTCAAACAGTCGGCGGTCAGTCATACTTTGGACAAAGAACTGGTTTCGCAAATTGCGTGGACGCGGAATGATGTCGAGTGAGTTTGGCCCCTTGCCGTCAGCTTTCCGACCGTGACATCCGGTGCAGCGCATAAGGTAGATTTGTTCGCCGCGTTTGACCGAATCCGGCGTCATGGTGATTGGGTTCTGGTCCGGCACCTGGTGGGCAGCCATCACGCGCGCGGGTTCTTTGGTAAATGTCTGGCGAATATAGGCCACCAGATCGCGGACCTGGGTTTCGTTGAGCACTTTGCCCCAGGCCGGCATTGACGCTCCGGCCACGCCTTCCTGAATTGACTTGATAAGCCGTTCATCGGGTTTGCTGCTCATAAAGGCGGCTTTGGTCAAATCACGCGGTGCCGGGTCGAGATAGAGCCAGGAAATCCCTTTGCCGTCTCCCTGTTCACCGTGGCACCGGGCGCACAGGTTTTTGTATGTATCGGCGGCGGTGGTCGTTGGTGGTGGTGTTTTCAGCGACAGGAGGTAATCGGTCATGGCCTGGTAATCTGGCTCACTGAAGTTGAAACTTGGCATAATCGAATCCGGCATTTCCGCCCGTGGATCCTTAAAGTGTTTCATCATCCAGGGGCCATCTTTGAGCAGACCTTCAAAAGATAAATCCGGAGCAATCCCGCCATCCTTATCGCCCAGCTTATGGCAGGCAACACACGATTTTTCCGCAATCAGTTTTTCACCCCGAGCCAAAGCGGATGCAGCTTCAGGCGTGGGGACGGTTGACGGAACAACCGTGCCGGTTCCAGTGGTGGTTGCGACTGGGACGGCTTCTGGTTTCTTTTCTTCGATCCGAGCGCGATAGCGTTCCAATGAGGTTTCGTTGAAATTGATCCCCCGGCGGCTTTTGAGGAAAATTACCAGGGCCCGCACTTCGTCATCCGTCAGATTAAACTTGGGCATCACTGAAGTGGCGAGATTGGCTCGTGGATCCACCACCGATTCCCATAGATAATCAACTTTGAACTTCTTTCCGACTTCTGAAAGATCAGGTGCCAGCGTCCCGTTGGAAATGCCTTCGATTCGATGGCAGCCATAACAGTTCTTTTCAAAAAAGAGCTGTCGTCCTTTGGTAATCGTCGGGGTTGACGCAAAATTTTCTTCAGTGTGGCATTGGGCACAGTTGGCTTCCATATACCCTTTTCCAACCAGCTTGGGTTTATATTCCGCGCGCCAGGTGTCTTGCGCCACATAGCCCAGCATCGGGTCCGGCCAGTAGTGGTCTTTGCCGTGGCCATAATATTCCTTCAAGCCCCGCCCCTGACCATCGTGGCAGACCGTGCAGCCAAAATCAGAAAATTTGTGCCGGCGCTCCCATTTCCCATTGATTTCCTTATCGCCCAGAGCCGCCGAAAACGGATGGGCTTTGAGCGGATGGGCATATTTTTCAAACCGGGGGTCATCGGCGGAAATGTGACAGGTGGTGCAGCGGTCCACGCGCATTTCCCCGAACTGGGTCACCAGAATCTGCTCGATCCGAGGGCTTCGCCCGTCGAGGGCGGCTCGTTCCGATTCGGATTTGGCCATTACTTTCGCCTGGTCAAAATAAGCGGTCTGGAATTTTTCCCACTTATGAAAAAATTGATCGTAAAACACCAGCCCGTGAATGACCAAAATCAGTAAGCTCGCTATTGCTAAAGCCAGTCGCATAAGTTACCTACCCTATGATGAATGGGGGTTCAGGGTTGCGGGGTTCAGGGTTTGGAAATCATAGAAAGGGACATAAAGGACATAAGGGACGAAAAGGACAAAAATTTCGAAAACCCTGAACCCTGAACCCCGAACCCTGACCCCTGCTTTCGGTCTACCAGGGAGAAATAAATTCCCAGTTCGGACCTCGGAAGAAGGTTCCAATAATGATGAGAATGATGTTCACCACGACAAAGGTCAGAAACAGCGTGTTGGCCAATAACCGATCTTTGGAAAACCACTGGCCAATTCCTTTGGTGGAGCGATCAAGATATGGCGCGATCAGTAAGATCAGCACTTCGATGGTCGGAATTCCAACTCCGCCCCAGAAAGCTGAGTAACTCACCAGTTCCTGCAATCCCAGAAAATACCACGGGGCTTTGGCTGGGTTCGGCGGGTGCATAATATTGACTGGCTCTTCCAGCGGCGCATCAAACAGAAGCGACACGACCAGAACTCCCGCCACGGTCAATACAAAGACAAACAATTCAGCCATCAACAGATAGGGCCAGCTATAAACGGTATTTTCATCAACTTTTCCGACTTTAGAGAATGGCCCCCGCACCAGTCCTTGAATACCAAACCGTTTCTTTTCAACATTGGCCAGTGCGACTTCGGTGGTTGGGGTGCCAACCGTGGAGGTGGCGCCCGGAACATACTCTGAATCCTGCTGGAGTGGCTGCACGGCTGGGGTTTCGGCGACTTCTGGCCGCGAGAGCCCGCCGTCCTTGCGAATCCGCCAGAAGTGAATCGCCACCATCAAGGTCATCACCACCGGCAACACGGCGACGTGCAACACATAAAACCGCAGCAGGGCTTCCTGACCCACGGTGGAATCGCCAAGCAGCAAAAATCGGACGTCTTGTCCAACGATTGGGGCATATCCGGCAATCGCCGTTCCGACCGTAATGGCCCAAAAAGCCAGTTGGTCCCACGGCAAGAGATACCCGGTAAAACTTGAAAAAAGTGTTAATAAGAAGAGGACAACTCCCAGTACCCAGTTAAACTCACGCGGCGGTTTGTACGAACCGGTAAAAAAGACCCGGCACATATGTAAAAAAACAACGGCCACCATCGCGTGTGCTGACCAGCGGTGCATATTCCTCAGAAAGGTGCCAAAGGCAACCGTGCCCCGCAAATCCAGCATTCGGTCATACGCCTGGGAGGTTGACGGAACATAATAAAACATCAACAACACGCCCGTTACGACCAGCAGGACAAATAGGAAAAAGGACATTAGCCCAAGGCCCATGGTGTAGGTCGGGCGTAAGGTGTGACGGTGGACTTTGACCGGATGAATATGCAGGAAAAAATTAGTAAAGCTGGTTTGGGCTCTTCCTAAATCAGATGAAGGTAATGGATTTCGGAAGACGGATTTCCAAACATTTTCCGGGAAGCTTAGCAAGTCATTCCAGAGGCTGGTGGTCTTCATAACATCGCTCACAGGTTCAAGTAGGTTCCGGCGTTGATTTCCGCGTCTTTGTCAACTTCCAACTCGCCGTTTGGCGCCAGGTTGATTTTGTACCAGGCAAGGGGTTTCGGAGCTGGACCACCCGTGACATTTCCATCCTGATCAAACCGTGATCCGTGGCACGGACAGGCAAAACCTGTTTCAGAAAGGCCAACAATACAGCCAAGATGGGTGCAGGTGGTGGACACGGCGGCAATTTTGTTTTCTTCACGCACAATGCAGATTCGGTGATTATCCAGGGCAATCCGAGTGCCGGGTGGGTAATCATCTGGCTTCCCAACACTAAACCGGTTGGGCTGCCCATAGGTCGCTCTGGGTTTGATAAAGACCAGATTCGAGACCACACTGATAACCGCCGAACCAAATAACCCAAGGCTACTCAACCACAAAAGGAATTTTCGGCGGTTGGTATCTTCGGTGGTGGTTGGCTTAGTGGAGATGATGTTTTTGCCCATCGGCATTGGTTTGTTCCTCCTTCGATGATTCAACTAATTCTTCAAGGTCCGACCAAAACACCTGGTACTTGACCTCTTCCAGATTCCGGAAGTAATCGCGTTTGACGGCAAACATAAAGATAAGGAAAGCCGCAAGCCCCATCAGAAGGCTGGCTACAATGGCAATCCAGGTGTATTCCATTTTTTGACCTCAGTGAGATGGGATCAGCGGCAAGAATTCGGGAATGAGAGCAAGAGGGGCATGAGTCTCTCAGGCAACACACTGGGCAATCGCCGTGCCACGCCAAAAATGGGGAAATTTGAGGCAAAAACCAGGAAGAATTGGCCTGACGACTGTGTGAATTTCCACATATCATATGAAAATTTCCACAAACAAGCGTTCGTTTTAATCTGGAAATCACTCAACCCCGGCTTGCCAGAGGTGTGTGAGTTGCGCGGATAGGTCAGATTGGAAATTTTCTGAGAGCAACGCTCAGGTACTTGAAAATACAGGCCACCACCAATGCAAAATCAGTCAATAAGTTACCGTACTCAGAATAATGCTTGAATAAACAACAGGATGCACCCCAGGTAACCATCCAGTTCTATCCAACTCGAAAATAATACCAATATTTCGCGTCGTTGACCCACTCAAACTTACTTTTGGTACGTTGGTTGCACAGATAGAAATAATTACCAAAACGAATAATTTCGACGAACCAGAGATTGCCGCACCCTATACTTTGCCAACAGGAGCAACCTATGAATCATTTACTTTCTTCCTTCAATCACCCCATGCTGTCATTCCTGAAAGATCGAATGGTCCACATGATGTTGATCGGAGCTGTTGTTTTTCTCTTTGCACTTCCGCTCAATGCGCAGGCCCAGGGACTGAACTGGGAAGGACAAACCGGCGCTTTTGTAACACCATTTGCCTATACGGTCTCTTCCCCTTCCAATTCAATTGGCAAGCCGGAATTGAGCTTTCACTATATGAACACCGGTCCGATCATCGGACACAGTCTGCAAACATCGGTCACGGTTGGGGCATTTAAACGCATTGAATTTGGCTACACCCGAGCCTTCAATGCCGGAGGAAATGACAAAGCATTCAGTGCCCTGTTTGATAGCGGGTTTAATGTCTTTCATGCCAAAGTCAATGTGGTCCCGGAAAATGTCAAGAAGGCAAACTGGGTCCCCGCCATTTCAGTTGGTGGCGTTGTTCGGTCACAGGTTCAACACGTCGGCGGAGTCCTTGGGAATAAAGACACAACCAATGGCGATGTGTATGTCGCTGTCACCAAAACGGTGACCCAAATCAAAGGTCTGCCGTTCCTGATCAACGCCGGCTATAAAGCCACCAACGGCAGTCTGTTTGGAATTGCCGGAAATGCCCCCGCCTGGAAAGGCCGCGCGTTTGGCGCCGTGGCCTTTGTTGTTCCCGGACCAGCCAAGAGCACGTTGATCCTGGGTTCAGAATTTGCCCAGCAGCCCCGCGATATCGAAGGGCTCCCCGGTGCGGTGATGCCAACCTCGTTGACCTACTTTGTGCGCATTCTGCCGAATAAAGAAGTCCCAATGGCGATTGATTTCGGTGTGGCCCAGGCCGCCGGAAAGATTATGCCGGGTGTTGACCTCAAGGCCAGAGCCCAATTTGCGATGGGTCTGTCATATCGGTTTTAAATAGATAGCGAGTAGCGAGTAGCGAGTAGCGAGTAGCGAGTAGCGAGAGCGAGTAGCGAGTAGCGAGTAGCGAGTAGTCAATCCATCGTAGCTTGCACTTACTATTCAACCACTATGAACACCAGGGTTACCGAATAAATATTCCTAAACTTTTTCTGATGACTGGCTACTCGCCATGTGTTCACGACTCACACTTTTTGGATTGACTATCTCGCTACTCGCTACTCACCACTCGCTATCTATTTGCTATTTCACTCACGGATTTCTTGTTACCTCCCTACGTTTCTCTCCGGGCCCAGTCAGTGGACAGCCACCAACTGGGCCTTTTTTTCTTAAACCCAAGGGAGGGAAAAGACATTGGGCCTGGGGCTCAGGGCTCAAGGTATACAAATCATTTGAATGCAATTGGTTTTACCCTCAGCCCCAAGTCCTCAGCCCTCAGCCCGTTTCCTTCAGCCCAAGGTTTTCACAATATGGTTGAATTATATGCTGCGTTTCTTTTCGGTTTACTTGGGAGTCTTCACTGTATCGGGATGTGTGGACCGATTGTGCTGGCCTACAGTTTGCCACTCAGCGCCAAAGAGAAGGCACGTCGGGTATTCTGGCATCACCTGTTTTATCATTTTGGTCGTGTTACCACCTATGGTTTTTTAGGTGCCGTTGCTGGTGGAATCGGCAGCCAGATGTATGTAGTTGGTGACTGGGTTGGCGCCGGAAGGCTCGTCATGCTGGTGTTTGGGGTCGTGTTGCTCGCGGTGGCGATTATTCTCGCCGGAGGAAGCCGGTTGTCCCCGTTTTTCTCTTTTGATTTGGTAACTCAATCAGCTCTTTACAAGCAAACAGTGGGAAAACTGATGGTCTCATCAGCACCGACTTCGAAATATTATCTTGGCCTGTTGCTTGGGTTTCTCCCCTGTCATTTGATTTACGCCATGTTGATTCAGGCAGCCGCCTTCGGAAGCATCCGCACAGGCTTTCTGATGATGGTGTGTTTTGGTGCCGGCATGGTGCCGGCACTGATGGGAATTGGCTTTGCTTCGCAAATCCTTACCCAACCGGTTCGACTCTGGGGAGAACGTCTGGTCACTGCCAGCCTGGTGATTCTGGCTATCACATTTTTGCTCAGGTCCGTTGGATATAATGCAATGCATTTCGGACATCCACCGATGGCTGCTCCAGGTCCAGTGGTTGCCGGTGCCCCGCCGGGGCAAGAGGGACACGGTGGTGGGTGCCATTAGGAGATCGGGTTCCGGGTTCCGGGTTTTTTAAGGGATGAGGGATGAAGGATGAGGGATGAAAAAAATCACCTTGTCACCTTGTCACCTTGTCTGGGTTCCGGGTTCCGGGTTTGAGGCAAAAGGACATAAAGGACGAAAAAAGTAGAGGCTGCTGCTTTGAGCCGCGCCAAATTCGAAAACCCGGAACCCGGACCCCGGAACCCGGAACCCGGAACCCGGAACCCGGAACCCCCAACTCACCAGGCAACCGACATTGGCAGCAGTGGGCGAAAGTCTAATTCCTGCGCTTCAATCTCAAAATCCCAGCCAACTTTCAGGAAATACTCAGTTCCCTGTTGATAGCGAACAATTCCCCACTCGACCAGCTTTTTCAGCGCTGAAGAGCATTCTTCTATAGGCAATATCAAATCCAGACAGGTAATTTTGCGCCGTTTTCCCAGATGCTCAAGCGGTGGACGAAGTTCCGGCGGTTCACCAGCCGGAGGAACTGATCCTGGAATCAGAAAAATCAGCGGCTCATTGAGCGTGTCAGGTTGGGTTGCCACCGGAATACAGGTGCCAGGCGGCAGAAAGGGAGCGTCGTAATCCCAGGTGGAAAAATGATTTCTCCAATCAACATTTCCGGTTGGTCGAATCGCAATCCCAAACGGACAGGCGGTTGTCTTTTTCCAATGGAGCCGGTCCCAGAGCCGCGTCTTGCGGACCTTCTCGGAAAGGAGTTCTTGTTCGTTGTGCGGCCAGAGAATTTCAAAATAGGCATTATCAAAAAAGAAACAGGTATTGGTGGTGCCCTGTCCAGGGTGCATTCGGCTGGCGCCAAAGGTTAGCCCCAGATTTTCGAGGTAAGGAACAATGGCCTGATTGCGCTCAGAACACACAAAAAAATGATCAAGTTCAAATCCTTCAAACATGAAATCTCCCGCTTGCCGGAAAACGGATGGAATGACGTTTGCACCTGAGAATGCAACGTCTTGTTATTTTAAAAGGTGGGGAATTTCACCTATGACGCGCGGCATTGTACTCTCGACATCAATCCTTGACCAAGAAAATGTGCCTTCGGTGGCTTTGGTTGAGCCGCCCAACCAGCGCGAAGCTGTTTTTCGCGCCCGTAACCTGTGCAAGGTCTATCACATGGGCGAAGTCGAAGTTCATGCCCTGCGCCATGTTGATCTTGATCTGTATGAAGGCGAACTGCTGGTACTGCTTGGGGCATCAGGGAGCGGCAAATCAACGCTGCTCAATATTCTGGGCGGGCTGGACCCCCCGACCAGTGGTGAAGTCGTCTACCGTGACCACGATTTGACCGTCCACAACGATGCGGAATTAACCCGGTTTCGACGCGACCACGTTGGCTTTGTCTTTCAGTTTTACAACCTGATTCCAAGCCTGACGGTGCTCGAAAACGTCGAACTGGTCACTGAAATCGCCGCGCACCCGATGCCCGCCAGTGATGCCCTGGCGCTGGTGGGTTTATCAGAGCGACTTCACCATTTTCCATCTCAGTTATCCGGTGGTGAGCAACAACGCGTCGCGATTGCCCGGGCCATTGCGAAACGACCTGAAGTGTTGCTGTGTGACGAACCCACCGGGGCACTCGATTACCAGACCGGAAAGCTGGTGCTCGAAGTCATCGAACAGGTCAACCGTGACCTTGGCACCACCACTGCCGTCATCACTCACAATGCCGCCATTGCCGAAATGGCTGACCGCGTGGTGCGGATGCGCAGCGGCGAAATCGTTGAAATTACGACTAATCAGGTCAAGAAACATCCGGCGGACCTGATTTGGTAAGGCAATAAAGCGGCGTCAAGTAGGCCGCACTCCAAAATTATATGGCAACGCTTGACCGCAAACTTATTCGGGACCTGGCGCATATTCGAGGGCAATTGATTGCCATTGCGCTGGTGGTGGCGTGTGGCGTGTCGGCGTTTGTTTCGATGGGAAGCACCTATTTTTCCCTGCTCCATACCCAGCAAGCCTACTATGATCAGTTTCGGTTTGCTGATGTGTTTGCCCAACTCAAACGGGCACCCGATACAGTGGCAGCTCAAATTGAAGCCATTCCCGGTGTGGCATCGGTTCGAACACGGATTGTGATGGAAGTGACACTGGACCTGCCGGGTTTGGCCGAACCGGCAACCGGACGGCTGGTGTCAATTCCAGACCGCCAGACCAGGATGCTCAATGACCTGTTTCTGCGCCAGGGGCGTTATATCGAGCCCGATCATCCGGATGAAGTCATTGCCAGTGAAGCCTTTGCCAATGCCAATCAGTTTCAGGTGGGGGATTCATTCAAAGCCGTCATCAATGGTCGGTTGCGACCACTTCGAGTTGTCGGAATTGCGCTGTCACCTGAATACATTTATGAAGTCAGAGGCGGAGGCTCGATTTTCCCGGACAACAAACGCTTTGGAATCTTGTGGATGAGCCACGAAGTTCTGGCGATGGCGTTTAATCTGGATGGGGCGTTCAATGATGTGGCGATCAGATTATCGCCGCAGGCTTCGGAGCCGGAAGTGATTGCCCAACTGGATCTTTTGCTGACCACCTACGGCGGCCTTGGGGCGTATGGCCGGGACGAACAGACATCAAACCGGTTTATCTCGGATGAAATTGCACAGAACAAGTTTAGCAGCACGATCATTCCATTGATTTTTTTGAGCGTGGCGTCGTTTCTGCTCCACATCATTTTGTCGCGACTGGTCAATATCGAACGCAACCAGATTGCCATTTTAAAAGCCTTCGGATACCGCAATTTCACGATTGGGGTGCATTACCTCAAGCTGGCGCTCGTGCCGGTGTGGGGTGGGGTGATCTTTGGAACGCTGAGCGGAATGTACCTTGGGAACAAGCTGACTGAACTCTACGCCATGTTTTATCACTTCCCCTTTCTGCGCTACGAAGCCAGCCCCGAACTCTTTGCGTTTGCCATTTTGATCACGATTGTCACGGCCAGCCTGAGTGTGGTGAGTGCGTTGCGTAGCGCGGTGGCTATTCCCCCAGCAGAAGCCATGCGCCCCGAACCACCAGCCGTCTTCAAACAGGGCTGGCTGGATAAAACCGGCATTAACAACCTGTTTTCACCAGCCGTTCGGATGATTCTTCGAAATATTGAGCGCCGCCCGGTCAAAGCATTTCTTTCGGTGCTCGGCGTGGCGGTTTCAGTCGCGATCCTGGTGATTGGCATGTATTTTTTTGATGCCTTCAATCATTTGATGAAAGTTCAATATGAATTTGTCCAGCGTCAAAATGTGACGGTTTCCTTCAATGAAGTTCGTCCACCACGGGTGATCCACGAACTGGAGCGATTGCCGGGCGTGCTACGTTCCGAGCCGTTTCGGGCAGTTCCGGTCAGATTACGATTTCAGCATTACTCGCGCCGGGTCGCGATTTTGGGCTTGCAGCCGGACAGCGAACTCCGGTGTCTGGTTGATAAAGATCTCAATATCCAGCCGATTCCGCCGGAAGGCGTGGTTTTGACCAAAAAGCTGGCTGAAATTCTCAATGTTCTTCCAGGTGATGTGCTCACGGTTGAAATCCTCGAAGGTCGCCGCGCGATGACCAGCATTCCAGTTTCCGGGCTGGTGGATGAACTCCTTGGACTTTCAGCCTATATGAATGTCCGGTCACTCATGCAATTGCTGGGAGAAGACACCACGGTTTCAGGAGCTTATCTGAAAGTTGACCAGCTCCGGATCAATCAACTTTATGCCGAACTCAAACGCATGCCGGCGGTGAGTGGTGTCGGGTTGCGGGATGTCGAAATTGAAAGTATTCACAACACAATCCAACAAAATATGGCAGTTTCAACCACCATGTTGATTGTGTTTGCGAGTGTGATTGCCTTTGGCATTGTCTATAACAGCGCCCGGATTGCGCTTTCTGAACGCGGTCGTGAACTGGCCAGTCTGCGGGTGCTTGGCTTTCTTCAATCCGAAGTGAGCTTTATGTTGCTTGGAGAACAGGCAGTCTTGACGTTGACGGGAATTCCCCTTGGGTGTGCCATCGGATTTGGGGTCTGCGCCTGGATTCCACACCGACTCAACACCGAACTCTACCGGATGCCGCTCGTGATCAATAGCGAGACCTATGTGGCTGCCTTTTTGATCGTGGCGCTGGCCGCTTTTTTGTCTGGACTGTTTGTCAGGTGGCGGATTCGCAAACTGGATTTGATTGCGGTGTTGAAAACACGAGAGTAAGCGGGTTCGGGGTTCAGGGTTCAGGGTTCAGGAGCTTCGAATTTTAGTCCTTTTGGTCTTTTCAGTCTTTTTTGTCCTTTTTGTCTTTCCCAGTCACCCAAACAGGTACTCATATGAAAAACCTCGGAAGCAAACTGGTATTCGGAATGGTGGTTTTGGCTCTTGGGTGGGCGATCTGGTGGGGCACACGTCCCACGCCGATCAAGGTCGAAGTGAGTCAGGTGACGCGGGGATCCCTTACGGTCACCGTTGATGCCGAAGGGAAAACGCGCGTTCGGGATCGCTTTGTGATTGGCTCGCCAGTCGGAGGCCGATTGCTGCGGATTGGGCTTCGCCGGGGCGATCAAGTGACTCAACAACAAGTCGTTGCCAACATTGACCCACTCCCGCTTTCGCCGCTTGATCCACGTGAAACGGCTCAAGCCACCAGTCGGGTGGTGGCTGCCGAAGCCCTGGTTCGCGAAGCAGCAGCCAATCAGGCCCACGTAACGGCTGAGGTCGAACAGGCCCGGCGTGAACTGGCCCGCGCTGAAAAACTGGCAACCACCGGTGATGTTGCTCCACAGGAAGTCGAGCGATTACGACTTGGGGTTGAGACTGCTTCCAAAGCAGTTGAGGCAGCAGCCTTTAGAGTGAAGGCCGCCGAAGCTGAAGTGAATGTCGCCAAAGCCGCGTTGCTGGCATTGAAGCCCACTCGTGAAATAAAAGCCGGCCTGCCAATTGAAGTCCGGTCACCCGTGGCTGGAAAAGTGTTGCGGGTGATTGAAGAAAGCGAACGCATTGTGACCGCTGGAACACCACTGGTTGAAATCAGCAACCCTTCAAATCTTGAAATTGTCATTGATGTACTTTCAACCGATGCCGTGAGAATTCTTCCGGGAACACCCGTGACCATCAGTGGTTGGGGAAATGAAACACGCCTCAAAGCCCAGGTTCGACTGATTGAACCATCGGCTTTTACCAAAATTTCGGCGCTCGGGGTCGAAGAGCAACGCGTCAATGTGATTGCTGATTTTCAGGAGCCTCAATCCCAACTCGGTGACGGCTATCGGGTCGAAGCTTCAATCGTGATCTGGGAAAATTCAAATGTGGCCAAAGTCCCGGCCAGTGCCCTGTTTCGAGTTGGAACCAATTGGGCGGTGTTTGTGGTCGAAGACGGAAAAGTCATTCGTCGCCAGATTGAAATTGGTCATCGCAATACCTTTGAAGCTGAGGCTCTGAACGGGCTTTTGCCTGGAACGTTCGTGGTGCTTCATCCATCAAATCAATTGCAAGATGGAACACTGGTTGAAGTGGCGAACAAACAGTGATGTCAGTCAAGTGATATCAGTCAGTAGTCAGTAATGCGAATTAAGGGTTGAAGTGGTTGTTGGTCCTCATCCCCGTTGGGATGGAGTAAGGTTAGCCGGTGGTCAGCGTTGCTTTGGACGCGCCACCACCGGATGCGGGTCAGTTCCAGATTGGCGCCGCCCGGCCAGCCGCCGCCGTAGGCGGTTGCCGGTGGGGCGGGAGAAATTGGGAATGACCGTCAACCCAGGGTTTCGAAGACTCCACCTGGGCTACGAGCCATCACCCGCTTCGCAGGTTAAAACCGAAACCTCGCTGTAGTATTAGTGAACTACTGACTACTGACTACTGACTACAAACTGATATTAGTTAACCGCAAACGAATAGTCAGCGCTTTCGCCCTCCGGGTCTGAACTGTCGGTCAGGGTTAAAATATAATCATCCGGTTTGAGCAATTTGGCTGAAATCTGACAATTGACATATTTTTTGGAGCCTGAACTTTGGGGTTTCAGGCTGGCGGCTGACCAGATGAACTGATCCAAATTCATATCATTCACGGTGGTGAGAGTTGCTTTATACGAAGGTGCTGTCATGTTGGCGAGGAGCTGGAGCTTTAAAACCACTGTTGCGTTCGTTTTGGTGATGGTGATTTTTTGACTCTCTCCCTCATCGCGAAGGGTTCCCGCTTTCAGTACAAACGAAATAACTGCTTCCGCCACTTTTTGGACAACGGCTGGCTTTAGTTCATTCAGTTTTTGCTCCAGTTGTGAATTCAAGGCTCGTGTTTGGGCTAATTCTTCATTCAAATGCTCAGCCTGTGTGACACGTTCCTCAATTTGGCGGGTTAAAGCTGCGGTTTGCTGCTGGATGGCAGCGTTCTCAGACCGGAAATGTTCCAATTCAGTTCGCATTCGTCGGTTGTCCATCACCACCAAAGTCGAACCCACCAGCAACCCCAGCATCACTGCCGCAAACGCGAATTGGGGAAATCCCACTTCAGAAAGATTCAATCGCTCACGCAATCGCCGCCACCAGGAAGGACTCTGGGCTGCTGACGGCTGTTGGGTTCGATGCTTCCCCGCTTTTTCATGAAGCGCCCTGGCAAACTCAACCCGTTCCCGTCGGTGTGGATTGGTCAGAAAACGTTGTTCAAAGAGCGGGCGCTGAACCTGGGGAAGATGACCGGTCACATACTGATCAATCAACTCATCCTCCGTCACACACAGAACCTGGTACAGTTCGTCGTCATCAAAGAATCGCTCTTCGAAAGCAGTTTGCTCAGATTCGGAAAGTTCCCCAAGCAGGTATTTGACCAAATCCCTGGAATGGGGGTCAACGGTGCTCATGATTTTTATTCCTCAGTGATTGAATAATGAGATCTGATGAATGTGGCTTAGGGAAAGGGCAGGTGCAAAAGGAAGTGCCGGAAAATCAAATTCGTTACACCTTTTCCCGGCATTTTCGGACACAGGCTTCCAGTTTTTCGCGCAACCGCAGAACCCGAATGCGTAAATTGTTGACCTGTATGCCAAACCTTTTAGCAAGCTGTTTGCGCCGCTCAATCCCAGCCCCACCAGCTTCCATATAATATTCAAGAATCAATTCCCTGGTTTCAGGTGGAAATGTTTCAAGGCAGTGCTCTAAACACTCCAAATAGGCTTCATGGTCAGATCGTTGCTCCTGTTCTTTTTCAAGGTGGTATGGATTAACGGCAGGATGGTTGCCTGGCACCTGATCTTCAAGTGATTCCGGGGCTTTTTCAACTCGCCGCCAGTGTTCTTTGAGAAGGTTATAGGCAACACTGAAAAAGTATTTGGACGGAGTGTCAGTCCGAATGATTTCGCCTTCCAATAACCGTTTCAGCACGCGACTAAAGGTTTCATCGGCGTATTCTTCCGGCTCCGAGCAATTCCGGTTCACGAAAAACGAAACCAGTTTTTGTCGCAGGAGGTCATAGTTCCGTTCGGCCTGGACCTGATCGGGCCCAAGCAGGCTTAAGAGTCGGGCAAATGCCTCCTGGCTCGTGATGGGGGATGGAGATCGCGGCAAACTCTCTTTTTCCATTTGACCTTTTGATGGTTGGGGAAGACGCTCGGGTTATCACCAATCACCGTGCAATTGGACAACCGCCCACTCACGAGGAGGTTTCCATTGCCTTTGTTTCAATACATTGAGTTGTGCTTTCCGCAGTGCCTGCGCGGGAAGGAATACCATTCTTCAAATGTGACGGAGTCACTGGGTTTCGACTTGCTTTGAAAAGAGGTGGTCACCCTTGAATCCCACCGTCACAGGGTCAACGTGTCTTGTTCACCAATGCTGATTTCCGGTTTTTTCGGCGCCGAGAGTTCAAAGGTTGATTCCGGCAACTGAGAGGCCAGCTCGGTGAGTGCCTCGGCCAGTTCACCTGCCGTGGGCCGCTGGTCCGGGTTTTTATCGAGTGTCCGCAAAATCAGGGCTTCGAGTTCCACGGGGATAGTGGGTGTGATTTCACGTGGCGGACGCGGCATTTCATTGAGATGTTTCATAATCACGCCGTAAACCCCTCCGGCAGTCAACGGGAACGGGACTTTCCCGCAGACGAGTTCATACATCATCACTCCGACGCTATACACATCAACCTTCCCATCGTATGGCTGCGGACTCATTCGCTCTGGAGCCATGTAAGTCAATGTTCCAATGAAGCTTCCAGTTGCCGTGAGCTGATTGATTTTGTCACCGGTATCTTCAGCGGAAAGCTTGGCGATGCCGAAATCAACGACTTTGACGATCTCGCCGTCTTTGGTTCGGTGAAGGAAGACATTGGGCGGTTTGATGTCGCGATGGATGATGCCCAGGCGGTGGGCTTCGGCCAGCACCTGACACACCGGTATCATCCATTGAATGCAGGTCTGAAGTGACCGCGATGGGGTTTGTTTTAATTCATCCGCCAGCGAATGCCCGTGCAATAACTCCATCACCAGATAGGCGATGCCGTCGGTGGAAATTCCGGAGTCAAGCACCGCAACCGCGTTGGGATGGTTAATCCGGGAAGTGGAAACCCCTTCCAGACGAAATCGTTCGACGGCCTCGGCAGAGTCATTTCCCGGAGGCGGACGAAAAACCTTGACCGCAATCGGACGATTGAGCCTCAAATGCGTTGCCCGAAACACCACGCCAAATCCACCTGCGCCGATTTTTTCATCCAGCCGGTATTTTTCGTCCAACACGGTCCCGGGGAGTGCTTCAGCCAGGGCTGAAAAAATCCGGTTGGCTTGTTGCTGCGAGGCCACCAGTTCTTGATTGACCCGTTTTACTTCCTGGATTTGGTGGTCCAGTTTCTCATTTTTCTCAGCCACATCACGATGGGCGGCACTGAGTTCCTCAACCTTTTGGTTGAGTTCCTGGGTCTGGCGCTGAATGGTTTTATGGTCGAGGAAATTCTGAACCCGAAGCTCTGTCACTGTCCGGGCAAAGATATAGGCTAAACTGGTGGCAACCAGCCCCATGGTGTTTATTTCAACGACCGATTGGGCTTTGAGATAAAAGAAATTTGATACAAAAAAATAAAGATAGGTCAGCAGGAACGGAAGAAGGGGAAATTTATCAATCCAGGGAAAGCCGACAATGAGAAACATTAACCCCATAAAATAGATCAGTGGATTTCCACGCTGCATTAAAAAAATGAGAAATGAAATATGAGCCGCCACAACCGCGAAGGTAAACACCGCCAGAAGCCCGTTTCTGTGGTGTGGTTGAAAATCATGTGGCGAGTCTGGTTTTTTGAACCAGTCCAGCAGTAAAAACCCTGAAAAGACAACAATGGAAAGGATATGGAGGCCGGTAAATGTGGTATGGAGCGGGCCGAGAGGCAATTTGAAGACGTTGAGAAAATCAAAAAAGATCAGGAGCAGAATAAAAACAACCAGACAGAATACTGAAAAGATTCGAAACCGATTGAAATAAATAAAAAGCACTTCCTGAAAATATTCATTGCGAAGGTTTTCAGGAATGGTATTGAGGCTGTTTTTGAATAAATTGATTGGTTCCATGGGATCGAGTGGATCGATAAAGTAACCAACGGAATTCAGGAAACAGGTTACTGGATTGAGAGACTGTTGAACTGATTGTCGGCAATCTGTGGAGGAAGCCCCAACAAGATAGCGCATTTCCCAATTTGGGTAAATATTGGGTGCATTGGCTCACTTGAGCCAGATTCCAAATGAGAAACACCTTCACGCGTCAAGCGTGCCGGGTGCGAGGCAAGAAAAACGCTCTCGTCGAAAGACGATACGCTGAACCTTTTTGTGAAAATCTATAGCATTTGGATGATAGTGGTGGAAATTGAGCGACAGAACCGATTGCACCCAGAAAGGCCAGAGGGTATCTTTGGGTGAACGTTCCAATTTGAAGGGTACACTTTTTTGATGGCGATGGGGTTCGCCGATAACCACTCTGTTTTTCCAGAGTTGATGACTCCTGCTATACCAATTTGCAATGGAATCCTCAGTATTAGAAAACAGTCAAGTAATTCAATCAAATAAACTTAGTGAACTACTGACTACAAACTGGTATTACTTTCAGCAGTTGAGGAGACGTGTTATGGAAACACTCTGGAAATATCTGGCGATTGCCGTGGGCGGAGCGATTGGGTCAATGGTTCGCTATTACCTTGGTACGACGGCGCTTTCACGCTGGGGGGCACCGTTTCCGACGGCCACCTTTGTGATTAACATCACCGGGTCGTTTATTCTGGGCTTTTTTTTGACCTTGATTGCCGACCGATTTCCGGTGCATCCCAACTTCAGGCTGGCGGTGGCGGTTGGGTTTGTCGGCGCCTACACCACGTTTTCAACCTTTGAATTTGAAACAGCTACACTGGTGGCCGTCCGCGATATCATGCGGGCGGCGGTGTATGTCGCCCTGAGTGTGGCCGTCGGCTTTGCCGCCGTGTGGTTTGGAATGTACCTGGCAAAACGAGTGGTTGGAGCTTTCCCGGCCCGAATTGCCGCGACGGTTAGCGAGTTTTCTCACCCCGTGGTGCTGCCGGTCCTGCCTGAGCTTCAAAGTGAGGAAGAATCGTAAGGGATCCGGAAGAAAATAAAATCCCACTGAAATCGGGTTCAGGGTTCAGGGTTCAGGGTTCAGGGTTTGAGGACTGGGGAACCAGTAGGTACTACCATTTTGGAATGAAGGTATTGTATTACAGGAAGGCTAAATGATTGAAAAAATTGTATTTCCCTCAGCCCTTAGCCCGGTACCCTCAGCCCCAAATGGTATACCGCTCAAACTGGATTATCTTGCTCTAAACCCTGAACCCTGAACCCTGAACCCTGGTGGTATGATATTTCCATCCGACTCCCTAAGTGTCTGACCGAAAATTCCAGGACAGTTTGAACCACGAACCCCACGAAAAAATCAAACACCTCTAAAATTCCAAACACTCAGGATTTGCTCAGAAGCACCACATTATTCATTTGGGTCCCACGCAGAAGAATCAGGTTTTTTCCATCTGATGACCAATCAAAAAAGAAGATTTTCTCGGTCTGAAAATGAGTCAACGGCCTGGCTTTGCTCATACCATCCAGTGGGAGAACCCAGACATTGCCCCCGTCATCCCGATTGTCCAGAAATGCCAGGGAGCGTCCGTCCGGTGTGAAATGCAGATTCAGGAGGGACAAGGCCGTCGCAGGCAGTTCAACCGTTTTGGCTAAACTCCCGTCAGGCGGCATAATGACGACCTTGCGGGTCTGACTGGGTTGATACGCAAACTTTTGAAACGCAATCGTGCCATCCCGTCGGGAGGTTTTGACATTGACGGAAGGTTCAAACGTCACCTGTATCGGAGGGCCGCCGTCAAGCGCTACTTTCCAAATTGTCGGGATTTTTCCATCAAACTGATTGAAATAAACCCATTTGCTGTCAAACGAGACTACATGTTCCCAGATGTACTTTGACCCATGAGTTAATTGTTTGACATTTCCGCCGTCAATATCCATTCGCCAGAGATTCGAGCTTCCGGAACGATTGGACCCAAATACGATGGTCCGACCATCGGGCGTGATCACCGGGGTGTAGTTCAAGCCCTGATTTTCGGTGAGTTGTTTTTGGTTCTTTCCCTCGGCATCCATAATCCAGATATCATAGTTGCCGCTATCGAGTAAGGTGTACACAATGGCTTCGGGCATCAAATCAACCGACTCGATCCCTGAAGCTGGCAGTACCTGCCTGGCTTGAGACAAATCGGCCATGGGTACTGTCCAGAGGTTGGACAGGCGTTTTTGCTCCACCGCCACCAGCATGTTTCCACTGGCGGTTGCTCCCAGGCTCGAATAGGTATTTAAATCGTTGGTGATGCGCTCGACGGTTCCATCAGCAGCGACCAGCCAGAGCTGGGTTGGTGAAGCCTGGGTCTGGCTTTGTTCGTTGGCGCTCACAATGAGTGTCCCATCCGATAGCCATACAACTCCAAATAGTTCTCCCCAGGGGTAGTTGACCAGTTTCCGGCGGAGACCGGTGGTTATATGAATCGCGACCAGGGTCTGATACTGGGTGTCACCTTGAATTTCACTGGTAATACAGGCGACTTCGGTCCCGTCAGGCGACCAGGCAAGGTTGATTTTTTCATAAAAAAAAGAGGTTGGGCTGCTGGTTGCAATGTGATGTTCGTGCGATCCATTGATGTCAGTCACCACCAGCGATTCATACGGTGACGATTGATCTGAACCGGTGTCTATGTTAGAGCGAATAAACGCGATGCGGGTTCCATCAGGTGAAAAACCAACCCCACTGAAAATTTCAGAAGCGATAGTCTGGACGGTACCACCAGGCAAATTGATCCGGTTGAGTGTTCCGAAATGATTCTTGTACCCAACATAATACAGAGCCGTTCCATCACGTGAAAAATTCAAATTGCGTAAATCGGCATCGCTGGCCTGGATCAATTCCGTGTCGGTATTGGTGGACATGTGCCGAAGGTGAATGGTCTGGCCCACTTTTTGGCGGGTGACATAGGCGACGAATTGCCCATCGGGTGAAATGGCGGTATCGGCAATATTGCCCGACGTGGTGAGTCCTCTGACCGTCATCTGGTTGAAGAGCGGCAACTGATTGGGTTGAACCCTGGGGGGAGACTCGAAAAACCAGGACCCACGGTTGCCAATCAGGATCCCACAGGTCGCCAGCCCAGCCACCAGCAGGAGAAGAGTCGTTTGTGGCAAAACATCTCTGGCAAAGAATCTGCGGGTGGTAAGCCACAGATTCTGGGGTTTTTCATTTTTGAATGGCGGCTGATCGTGGAGCGTTTTTTGAGGTGACGGCAGGTGCCCTTCACCTTCCAGTTTTGGTTCGTGACTCAGGGGCGCGGATTGAAGGTCTTCCAGGACAGCTTCAATCGTTTGATAGCGTTTGTCAGCTTCCTTCGCCAGTGTTTTGCGGAGAATGGGCCAGATCCAGGCCGGGATGTCAGTTGACTGATCAACTGGGATTTCCGGCTCACTTTTCAATATTGCGGCAATGATGTCGCTTGGGGTCTCACCGGCAAACGGTAATCGGCCAGTCAACATTTCATACAGCACGACCCCGAAGCTCCAGATATCTGACCGGGCATCCACCTGAAGGCCGCGAACCTGCTCTGGCGACATATAATGGATGGTTCCGATCAACATGCCCGGCGTGGTAACGATGGTGCTGATCGTTGAAGGCGTGGTTCCGGTTTCGTCGGTTGGGGAATGTCCCATAAACCCACTGGTGCTTTTGGCCAGCCCAAAATCCAGAACTTTGACCAGCCCATCGGTCCGAAGCATTATATTTTCAGGTTTGATGTCACGATGAACAATATTTCCTTTGTGAGCAGCGGCCAGCGCGGCCCCGGCCTGTATGATCACATCCAGCATCTGATCCAGGGCGCGCGGTGAACTTGTCATCCGTTTTCTGAGGGTCTCGCCTTCGATGTATTCCGTTGCGATGAAGTGCAGCGTATCGCTTTCGCCAAACTCATATACCGTCACAATATTTGGATGGTTAAAGGTTGAAATAATCTGTGCTTCCCGGCGAAAGCGTCGAACAAATTCTTTGTCTCGGGTCAGTTTTGAGGAAAGGATTTTTAAAGCGACTTTGCGCCTGAGACGTGTATCCTCAGCCAGATAGACTTCACCCATGCCGCCTGAACCAACCAGTTGCCGAATCCGGAATGAGCCCACGACCTGACCTGGAAACAACTCGATGGTATCGCTGGCCGTCAGGTGGCCGGTTATTTGAAGTGCTGGACTATCCAGCACGTGGCTGGGCTGGTAAAAGGCATCCAGTAAATTTTGAACTTGCAGTTTCAGATCACTATCCTGACCACATTCCTGATCGAGATACCCTTTCCAATTTCCATCGGGCAGGGTCAGGGCGATTTGAAAAATATGACTGATTTGTTTCCAGCGTTCAGGTGTCATTGTTTCAGCAAAGAAGCCATCGAGTTGTCAGAGAGGGTCATTACCAGCCAGGCTCGCGCCAGGTTCCAATCACGCAACACCGTGATCGAGGAAATATTGAGGACCTGCGCAATTTCTTCGGTGTTGAGTCCTCCAAAGAACCGCAGTTCGACAACCTGAGCCCGACGGGGATCGAGTTGGGAGAGCTGGTGTAACGCCTCATCAACCGCGATGATATCGGCGATACACAGTTGAACCTGGGTATTGACTTCATCAAGCTGGACCTGAACCAAATTGCCTCCTCGTTTGTCGCAAATCCGTTTCCGGGCATAGTCCACCAGAATCCGCCGCATCATCTGTGAGGCAATCGCAAAAAAGTGCGCCCGGTTTTGCCAGCGGACTTTCTGGTCAATCAACCGAAGATAGGCTTCGTTGATAAGTGCTGTTGTTTGAAGAAGATGGCCCGGTCCCTCATTTTTCATATAGCGCCTGGCCTGCCGATGAAGCTCGGCATAGACGAGTGGAATCAAGCGATCCAGGGCCTCCTGATCGCCATTATTCCAGTTGATAAGCAATTGAGTCACATCAGGGATCTGGTTCATGCGAGCCCCTTTCAATTCAGGATTGAGATTGGTGAAGGTTGAAGTTGGTGGAATCGTCAGTAGCCAGTAATGCCAGTGAAGGATTGAAGTGTTTTTTGGTTTTCATCCCCGTTGGGATGGAGTCAGGTGAGCCGGTGGTCAACGTCGCTTTGGACGCGCCACCACCAGATGCGGGTCATCTCCAATCCAAATTTCCCCGCCCGGCCAGCCGCCTACGGCGGCGGCTGGCCGGGCGGGGGTGAGAAGGCGACGTTTTCCCAGGGTTAAAACCCTGGGCTACCTGCCTGCCACCCGCTTCGCGGGTTCAAATCCGCTCATTTTTCAACTCTTCACTGGCGTTCCTGACTCCTGACTACGAACTGGTATTCTACCATTTTGGAAGAATCCTTTTGTATGAGCAAGAGGTTAAATTATTGATAGAGCTGTATTTCCTTTGGTTTTTAGTTTTTTACCTGATATTCTTTGGCCCAAAAAGGTATGCTAATTAACGCGTAAAAAAGTAAGAAAAGACATCATGCCGGACGATTTTTTCCTGTGGTAAATTTGTCTGTGCTATGAAAAATGATACCATTTTGGAATGAACCCACCGTATTCCGGCAAGGTTAAATTATTGAAAAAATTGTATTTCCCTGACCCCTGACCCCGATACCCTGACCCCAAATTGGTATGACACCATGAAAAGTCAGTATTTTGGATGCTGGCCAGGATCAGAATTTGACTGATTCCGCACTTCTTACCAAAAATCACGAGTGCGCTCGGAAACGACAGAGGGAATTTATGGATCGAATTTCTTTTCGAGGTTTGTGCGGGGCCGGTTTGGCTCTGGTGTTTGTCGTTTTGGTAAACGCACCCATTCCAGCCAGGGAAATGGTGGTTCAAAAAGGCCCGGTTGAAATAGACCCGTTGCCGTTTTACACCGCCGTCAAAGTGTTGGGGGCGCACAAGAAAAACTCGGACAGCGAGCAACTCGCCTCGTTTGCCACGACCCTGCATATTGAACGCGGGTTTAATTACACCTTTTATCTCTGTCCGGATGGGACACAATCAACTGCTTCGTTTGACTCGCGGACGCTGCACCTTGAACGCACCAACGGGAAGCCAGTTACCTTTGAAGTGTTAGCTGATATTGAACCAGATGGAAATTGCCGCCAGGGCTGTGCCATTCATCTGCCGTGTTACCAGGTGAATGCAAAGGAAATTGAGCTGGTGACTGGTCAGCAAACCTACCGCCTCAAGCGTCCAGCCAATTTTCGGCTCAATGAAATTCATCAGGTGGATGAGGCCGGAAAGACGGTTTTGCGGACCTGGGAAAGTCCAATTGACGCCGATGTGGTTGGACTATCGGAAGACGGAAAAAACCTGTATGTGCTGACACCGATTGAAGGTCTGGTTTTGGAACTGACTGGTGGGCAAATTCGGTTCAAGGTCCGATCAAAAGTGAAATATCTCAAAGGCCGGGATGTTTCGGTTTCCGCGACTGATAACAAAACCCATACCACCCTTCAATTCACAACCAAAAATACCTCCATCTGGATTAAATACCCAACCCCCTGTTCACCCTCCGCTTGAATCAAACAACCGCTTACACTCGACTCAGGTTAGGGTTTACTGAATCGTGGAAACTGGCGTAATCTTTCCTTCTCCACCCGCTCCATCATCCCTTTTCGAACTTCAAATATAATCTTGCCGAATTCAGGTTGCCTGCCTGGGGATGTCAATCCATTTCTTCATTTCGGTCAGACAAAGGCTTGCCTTATGAAAGCAGAGTTCCCCTCGCTTGTGCTGTCAAATACTGCTCTCCGGCTGATGGCCATTGCGCTTGTTTATCATGGGTTTCATAAACTGGCTTTTCTGTTTTTAGATCCAGTTCAGCATATTTCGCTGATCTGGCCCCCAAGCGGATTTGCCCTCGCAATCCTTTTGCTCACGCCGAAGCCTCAGGTGAGATCAACCCTCGTTGTCCTGAGTTGTGTCAATTTGTTCTCCAATTATGTTTCCAGCGGCTCACTGGCGTTGAGCTTAGGATTTCTGGCGGCCAACCTGCTTCAGGCAATCCTGGGGTGGTGGGTCTTAACCTATTTTTGTGGAGCTGGAATCGTTTTTATTCACCTGAGCGAAGTATTTGTGTTGATTGGGGTTGCGACACTGGGAACAGCGGTTACCTCTTTCATTGGCGCCGGAACAACCGTGCTGGCAAACCAGGTGCCGTTTGGGCCTTCATACTGGACCTGGTGGACATCCGACAGCCTGGGAGTGCTTTTAATCACGCCGCTGGTGGTAACCTGGGTCAGATTTCACGATCCGTGGACCTGGAAACAAAAATATCCTCTGATCGAAGCAATCCTTTTTCTCGGCTTGTGGTGTGCGACATCGTGGCTGGTTTTTCATGGAATTGGCAATTTGTTTATTCCCTACCCTTATTTCATGATGACATTGCTGGTTTGGGCGGCCCTGAGATTTGGCTCTCGGGGAGTTGCCTCGGCGATGGTACTCCTGGCCGCCATTTCGATAAGTGGCATCACGGTTTCTGAGTCCGTGCCGGTACTGGGCGGCAAAAATTTGACGGATCAGCTTTTGCTGGTGCAGTTATTTTTGGGGGTAGCCTCCATTACCGGGTTGCTGCTTTCAGCGAGCCTGGCCGAAACCAAACTGGCTGAGCAGGCATTGCGCGAAGACCAGCTCCGGCTCAGGGCCCTGGGCGATAACCTGCCCAATGGAATGATTTATCAGGTTCTGCTTGAACCTGACGGCTCAAAGAGATTTCTCCACGTCAGCGCCGGGGTTGAACGCCTCAATGGTATTTCGGCTGAATCGGTTTTACAGGACTCCTCATCCCTGTACCAGTTGATTGTCGAGGAAGACCGTCCGGCACTGGTCGCGGCACAGGTCAAGTCGGAGCAAACCCTGAGTCCGGTCAGCACCATTTTGCGGATCCGGCGAAACCCAAATGAACTTCGATGGATGCAAATTTCGTCATCACCACGGCGGCTGGCTGATGGCCGAATCCTGTGGGATGGAATCCAGGTTGACATTACAGACCTTATCCGGGCTGAGGAAAACCTGCGACGGGTCAACCGGGCTTTGCGCACCCTTAGCAATTGCAATCAGGCGGTGGTTCGGGCAAAAACAGAAGCTGAACTACTCGAAAGCGTATGCCAGGTGATTGTAGAAAATGGAGATTACCGATTGGCCTGGGTTGGGTATATCCAGCATGATGCCAGCCGTTCGGTCATTCCCCAGGCCCAGGCTGGAGTTGGCCTGGACTACGTTCACACGGCAAATATCACCTGGGCTGATGTCCCACGTGGCCGGGGACCAACCGGGACTGCAATTCGGACTGGGCAGCCAGCCGTGTGTCATCATTTTCTGACCGATCCAGCCGTTGAACCCTGGCGCGAAACCGCCATCAAGCATGGGTATCAATCTTCACTGGCCGTGCCCTTAAAAAATGGAACCGAGGTGTTTGGCGCGCTCAATGTATATTCGGCGGATCCAAACACCTTTGACGATGACGAAATCAGCCTGCTCGCCGAACTGGCGGCTGACCTGACCTATGGCATTCTGGCCTTGCGAACCTACCAGGATCACCTGAAAGCCGAAGCTTCGTTACACCTGAGCGAGCAACACTTTCGGTCCGCGATGTTTCATTCGCCCATTGGAAAAGCCATCGTGGCCCCAGATGGCCGATTTTTAGAGGTTAACCCAGCTCTGTGTCGTCTGGTTGGCTATAGCCGGGAAGAACTCCTCACCTTAGATTTTCAAACCATTACCCACCCTGACGACCTTCAAACCGACCTTGGGTATGCCCGGCAATTATTAGAGCGACAAATCGAAGCCTATCAAATGGAAAAACGGTATTTTCATAAAGCTGGACATATCATCTGGATTCAGTTAAACGGCACGATTGTGTGGAATCTGGATGGGACGCCAGGTTATTTTATTGCCCAAATCCAGGATATTACCGACCGCCGGGCGGCACTACGGGCATTGCAAGAAAGCGAAGAGCGGTTTCGGCAAGTGGTCGAAAACATCCATGAAGTCTTCTGGATGGTCAATTTTTCAACCCGGCACTTGCTCTATATCAGTCCCGGATATGAAAGAATTTGGGGCCGGTCGTGTGAAAGCCTCTACCAGTCTCCCAGCACCTGGATGGAGGCCATTCATCCAGATGACCGCGACCGTGTGGCGCAGGCCCTCAAACAACAGGCCGTTGGCGGCTATGTGGTTGAATACCGGATCATTCGCCCGGATGAAACCATCCGATGGATTCGCGACCAGGGGTTTCCGATTCAGGATTCAACCGGCCAGGTGTACCGCATTGCTGGAATTGCCGAAGACATTACCGAACACCGACAGATTGAAGCGCAACTCCGTCAGTCACAGAAAATGGAAGCCATCGGACAACTTGCCGGTGGGGTGGCCCACGATTTTAATAACATTCTCGGGGCAATCATGCTGCAGGCAGGCTTTGCCCAAAAAACCCCGGACCTTTCCCAAAATATGCACAATATCCTGCAGGATATTGTGGCTTCCGCTAAACGGGGAGCCAATTTAACCCGGCAATTACTGGCCTTTAGTCGGCGGCAGGTCTTGGAACCGCGAGAACTTGATTTAAATGAAGTGGTTACCAACCTGTCCCGGATGTTGCAACGCATCGTGGGTGAAGATGTCCCAATTGAACTTGATCTCTACCCCGCCCCATTAATCACCAATGCTGATGCTGGGATGCTTGATCAGGTGCTGATGAATCTGGTCATCAATGCCCGTGATGCAACGCCCGCTGGAGGCAAGTTAAAGATTGAGACCTCCACCACCTGGATCAGCGAAAAGGAAGCTGCCTTACATTCTGATTCAATGCCGGGACGCTATGTGTGTCTTTTGGTGAGCGATACTGGGTGTGGGATTTCATCGGAGAACCTGCCCCACATTTTTGAACCATTTTTTACCACGAAAGAGCCTGGAAAAGGCACCGGCCTTGGGCTGGCAACCGTTTTCGGCATCGTAAAACAGCATCAAGGGTTTATCCTGGTTTCCTCGCAACCTGGGCAAGGGACAACCGTTCAGGTGTTCTTGCCGGCCAGCAACCACCTGGGTGAGTCAATGTTGATTGAAGCCATTGAGCCGTCACAGGTTCAGGGAACAGAAACCATTATGCTGGTTGAAGATGATCAGGCGGTGCGCGACATGATGAGCCTGGTGTTACAGGAATATGGGTACCGGGTCCTCAAGGCTGTCAATGGAGTGGATGCATTGAGCATGTGGGAAAATTACCCCGAGCCAATCCAGCTTGTGGTGACAGATATCGTGATGCCCCAGGGGATCAATGGAATTGAACTGGCCAAAATGCTCCGAGAGCGAAACCCGTCACTCAAAGTAATTTTCACCAGCGGTTATAATCCAAACTGGACACAACAGAATTTGCAATTGCCCGCAGGGAGTGTTTACCTTCAAAAACCCTCTTCTTTTGACCAGATTCTAAAAGAAATTCGCACCTGCCTCGACAATCAATAAGGTCATCTGTTGATTTGAGAATTGACGGGAATTTTAGCCGACTCTGGCATTGCCTCTTTTCCTTTTGCTCCGAGCGAATACAATGTGCCAACCCAAACAACTCCAGCTCAACCGCTTGAAATTCCGAGGAATGCGATGGACCAATTGGAGAATCAGTCACTGCCCCCGACAACACAACTTGAACTCTTTCCACAACCTGACACTGGCCGCCAACCGATTATTGATCTCATCAACTCCGCCACCCGAACGATTGATGCCGAAATGGATGAACTCACCGACCTGGAAGCCCTCAGCGCGCTCAAAACCGCCGCTCAGCGTGGGGTTCAGGTCCGTGTTCTGTTAGCTCCGAAACTGAGAACTGGGGAATCGAATTTTGACCTGTATGCTCCGGTCCTCCAGGCAGCAGGCATTGAGGCCAAACCAACACCCGCCAAATTTGACACTGAGGACAGTTTGGCAAATGCCAGGTTTTTGGTTCTTGACCAATCACGGCTGCTGGTTGGAACCACCAGTTTTTCAGTCAGCGGATTGGGGGATTTCACCACTGCCGCCGCCAGCCGAAGTTTCTGGCTTTTGGACCCGCGTCCAGAAGTGGTGGCTGAAGCCCAGGCACTTTTTAACGCTGATTGGGCACAGGAAGACCTGGTTGACGGTGCTTTTCAAGCCCTGACGGTTACCCCCGAAAATAGCCATGCCCGGATCCTGGGCTTCATTCATGGAGTTCAGCGAGTTCTCTATATTTACACTCAAGAAATGAGCCTTGAAAATGTGACCGATGCCCTGATCTCAGCCAGGAACACGCGTTGCGTAGACGTGCGGGTACTTGTTTCTGATCATTCAACGGCAAATCAGACGACAATCCAACAACTCCAATCCGCCGGAATCCCGGCCTATCCCTACACCAGATATGCCTTAGCGGCAAATGCTTTCCTGGCGGATGGGCAGCTTTTCATCGGTTCTCAAACCTTCACGTATGAAGGATTTTTCACGAATCGGGAACTGGGTGAACTTGTGACCGATGAAGCACTGGTTGATCAATTCACTGACCTCTTTCTGGTGGATTTTGAGTTTTCAAGTGCGATGGCAGTCACAGCGGATGGAAGCGAACCGAGTCAGGGCTGAAGACACTGGGCTGAGGGGCCATAAGCGCCAGGATAAGGAAATTTGAGCCTGTTTGAGACAAGGAGTTGGGGGAACAAGGAGACAAGGAGATTCTCCTCCCGACGTTGGGAGCGGGAGAATATTTTTCTCCTTGTCCGCTTGTCCCCTTGTCCAGATCGGGCTTTGTTTTCTTCTCCTGGCGCTTATGACCCCGGTTCTTCAGCCCTGAGCTTGCGAATCTTCAGCCCCAAGCCTTCAGCCCCATAAGCCCAAGCCCAGGTTCTTCATTCTGGTTCAGGAATCAGAAACGGGGGCACGTACCGACCATCAATATCCGTCACCTGAAATTCCGCGGCCAGTTCACCAGCCATAAAAACTTTTCCAGATCTGGACTGGAGTTGCGGGTCAACGGCCAGGGCGGCGATCACCCGGCCAACATATTCAGGTGATTCAGTTTGGCTCCAATCAAAGCCTTCGTGGTTTCCAACCGCAGCCTGGACCCGTTCAGTGCGCATAAATCCAGGTGCGACGGAAAGAACCGCAATTGAATAGGGTTTCAGGTCGCGGCTGGTGCCAAATGTAATGCGATTAATCGCGTGTTTGGCGGTGTCATAAAACACATTTCCCAAATATTTGTCGTGATCCCAGGCGACCACATTGACGATCAAACCTTTCTGGTGCGGGAGCATCAGCCGGATGGCCTCGCGGGTCGTTAAAAGTGTTGGTCGGACCCCCGCCGTAAACATCCCTTCCCAATGACGAACGGGTTGTTTCCAAAGCGGCGCCGCAAACTGGTCGTGTTCATACTGTTCATACCCACCCCAGGCATTAAAGGTTATTACGATTAAATCATAGGAACCCAGGGTGTGATCCGAACTCGAAAATTGTGAAGGGCGGCACAAACTTCCATCACCAGATCCCGAACCCCCTCGCCCTGTAACCGAATCTGTTCCTTGACAATCCGACA
>JACQXX010000042.1 GCA_016208495.1 Acidobacteriota bacterium
CGGTACACTTCTTTGGTTCGGTCATGGGTTTCCTCTCGGTTTTTCATATTTCCTTAGGAAACCCTATACCGTCTTTCTTTTTCAAGTCTCTTATCCCTGTTTTCTTTTCTTTCCAAAGATCCGTTCTGCGACACGCTCTACTTAGCAATAAATAACATCCCACTGTTGCTCATCTTCATCCTTCCACGGCTGTAATCCCTGAAGATTACAACAGTACTCAAGTGATTCAAGCTCAGGAAAATTGAAGCTCCGGTGGGGATATCCTGGCTGATAAGCTCCCAGGTAGTACTGGTCTGAATTCGTTTGAGCAATCACAACCAGAACTTTTGTTCCCAGTTCTTTAGAAAGCTCCTCCGCCAGATTTCTCATTTCGGAGAAACAATTGTAGCAAATAAGGATCCATGGCTGTTGATAGGGTCTCACGGCAAACCTGGTTGGGACTTCCAAACCTTTTTCCAGACAGGCCAGATAAAATCCTCCTGGAAAACAGGGCAAGGTATTCTGGAACACCTGTTTAGTTGGATGGCACATTTCAAGGTACAAAGCCAACTGCATTTTGATTTTGTCTTCATCAAACGAGTGAACGTAAATTGCGGTGTGTGTTGACATAGTCAATGAATGGGGTTCTTTCAGGAGACGTTTACCGACAAACTGGACGTCGGGTCCACTTTCCGCTATTCCGCAAAAACCTATCCTAGAAATTAGCTTTTCTTTTGACAAGAAAGAATTAATTTTTGCGCAAGCAACCACATAAGAACTGGTTGAATCTTGGCAGGCACAATAAAATAAAGACTAAAAACTTGACCCGTGGGCCGACCTGATGTATATCAACTCGGCACATCAAAAATTAGATCTTCAATCACTTCTCACTACGGTTCCTGTTGGTCCCTGCCTCGATAAGCGCCGCATTCCCAATTTGATTTTCGTTTTGCTTGACTCGTTTCCGGCTTGATCCGGTCACGTCCAATTTGTGTTGAAGGAGATTCCCATGAAATCCCTGCCCCTGTTTGCGGCTTCAGTAGTGTTGTTGTTCGGCTTAACTGTCCCTCCCTGTCATGCTGGTTTGTCCGGTACCGTCTCACCAGCTTCACCAACCATCACCCAAAATGCCAATCTTGATTTCACCCTCGTCAACCGGACTGGTTACAGTATTAAAGCGGTCTACATTGGCGCCAGCGGGACTGGCGACTGGACCAAAGACGACGAAGTGCTCAAGGGAAGAACTTTCCGTAACGGAACCGCCCTTGATATTACGTTCCATCCCCGAGCCAGGGCTGAAGAGTGGGACATCATGGTCGAATGGTCCGATGGCTCGGGCAGTGAAGAATGGTTGGAACTGGACCTGACTGAAATCACTAAACTTACGTTGGTGTACGACGGGGAAAGAGATGTCACCAGCGTTATTATCGAATAACTGTCACTTCCTATCTATCCCCCTCAGAACCAACCTGACAGGTGGTTTCGAGGGCGATAAGTCGAGAAAGTTTTCCAAAACATTACGCTTGACCCAAACCAAACTCGATGGTAAAAGGGGTTTTGTCATCAAACCTTCCTGTTCTTAATCACTTCAGGAAGCCAGTGTTTTTAGGACCAAAACACTTCTTCTGTTTCGTGACTTCTCTCCCAGATACCCCCAACCCAGCCTTACAGGCTTGAGTCTATTTGTGTCTTTGCCCCCAACAGGACGTTGGAGGGTAGAGTCTCTGTGTTGTGTATTTTACCTTGAGGAGAATGTATGAAATCACGATTATTGTTTGCAGCAACCATTATCTTCAGCCTTGGATTAACCCTGAATCCCGTGTACGGCGCCTTCCCAACCCCTGCATCATTGACCCCTACGGTCACCATAGATAACCCAGCCCTTGATTTCACGATTGTGAACAAAACCGGCTATGGCATTAAAGCCCTCTCGATTGGGGCCACTGGTACAGGAGATTGGGCGCCGGAAGACGAAGTGCTCCACGGACGAGCCTTTGCCAATGGCTCAGCGCTGGAAGTCAAATTCCACCCCCGCGCAACAGCGGCCAAGTGGGATATTCTCGTCGTTTGGGCCGATGGGTCCGGCGGTGCCGAATGGGAGGGCCTGGACCTGACCACCATCAACAAACTTACGCTGGTGTATGATGCCGACTCTGACACAACCAGTGCCGAAGTCGAATAACCCCAGTCTTTTTTGTTCTTGACCTTTGAGTGATCGTTTTGTCCAGTTTCTCTTACAATGATAGCCGCCAGTGAGAAGGTGACGTGGCTCACCTCTCTGGCGGCCTTTTTTTCTGGCTAAATGCTTTACCGAAAATTTCCAGATGTTCTAATACCAGTTTGCAGTCAGTAGATCGTAGTCAGTAGTTCACTAACTTCAATTAATTGAATCATTTGACTATCCTTTAATACGATCACTTCATTCCAAAATGGTATAACCATGGAAAATACGGAAAACGCAGAAAGATCAGGCGCTTACCAGATGCGGAGCCAGGCTGGCAGACCGCCGTGGTAGAATCCGATCACGCTTTGTACGCTGGCAAAGAAAAACATCGAGGTCATCAGGTTAAATACAAATGTAACGCCTCCCCAGACGAGAGCTTCCCTGCCGGTCGGCTTGATCCGGAGCGTCAGGGCAACCGCACAGCCCTGCACCAGAAAAAATATCATCTGAAAGCCTTCGAGTCGCCCAATCACGATCCAAAATAAATACTCGTGAATCAGTCCTGATACCAAAAAGACACCAACAGTGGCCCGGATTGGACATCGCCGGCCACGCAGAAATTTAAAAACATCCTCGTGGAGAAACTGTCCGACCAGGCGATTGTACCGTCGCCAAAACTCGGCTGGGGTGCGTGCCATAATCGGCTGGTCACTAAAACTCACCAGGTACCCGCCAATAAGGCGTGTTGTGGCCACGCAGGTTTGAAAAAACGCCACGGCGAAGCCAAAAAACACGGTTGCTTTGAGGGCGTGTTCAAGCAGAAACGGAATCCCAGCCCAGTCGAATTTCAAAAGCAGTACCATGAGCACAGCCGCCGCCGCGGATCCAAAAATGCCAACGGCGAGGTTCCACAGGTTCTGGGAGGTTGTGGGCTGGCGTTCGTGGCCTTTTTTTCTCAAAACCAGCAGGAACAGATTCGCAAAGAAAGCGAGAAACTCCCTGAAGTGCGGACGCTCTCCATGAAGTGCCCCAACGTGGAGATCCCACATCTTCATCACCAGGAGCAACGCAAACCCGCTGGCCATAATCCGGGCTGGTCGGTGCTGGAGTGGAATCAACACCGGCGAGAGAGCAACCACCATTCCCAGCACCAGGAATGCCACCATTCGTCGCCGCTCACCCAAACGAAGCGCCGGAAAGAAGCACACCACGGCAATCAGTGCCATCACAACAGCGGAGAGTGACGAGATCAGCGTCATACTGGAATTCCTCCGAAAACTGCCCCTCGTCTCATGTTCATCCCAGAAGGCGAGTTCAGGTAAAGTGCGCTTCAAGGGCCATGCGAATCGGTTTGCAGATCAGTCTTTCCCAATACAACCACGTAAACTGTGATGAGTTATCTGGATGGAGCCTGGAATGAAGCTATTATCACTCATCATCACGACACGTGGGGCAGAGTTCGTCCTTAAGATCGTCGGTCAGCGTTCTACAGCATGAACAAATGCCGAAGACTTCGGCCAATCCATCAAGGATCTCACCACCATTACAGTCCCACCGACGACAGGCAGTGTCTATCATTTCAAGAATCAGCTTTCGGCTTCGGTCCTGGCCAAGTTGTGTAAAGACTCCTTCCTTATGAAGGAGGTGAAGACAATGATTTAACAGATAGCTTCCACTGTGATTGGACATGACGGCCTCCTGGAGGGAGCTGGAATCGGAGTACTCCTGAAAATTTATTCCAGTCCCGGTTGCTTTTTTCACTTCGATAGCCTTACGAAATGGCCAGTTGTGTCTTGATGGCCTGGATTATTTTGGCCATGTCCTGGCTGGAAAGCTTCCCTTCCAGTTTACTCAGCCGGGTCTTACTCACCGTTGTCAACTGGTCGGCCATTGCTTTTCGAGATTGTCCATTCAGGACGATCAGGGCTTCGCTCGGATAGAGGTTTTCAACGTTAGAAGTTAACGGTACAACCTGAAGCCGATTGAGATATTTATTGGACGCATCATTGCTGACAATCACAGCCGGTCTTTGTTTTTGGATTTCTCCACCAACTGACGGCTCAAAATTTACCCACCAAACCTCACTGCGCTTCATGGTCAACCTCACCCATGGTGCCTTCGATCCACTCTAAAGCTTCTTCTTCCCGGTGTGTATCCTGAGCCATTTGAGCATAAGCGGTTTCCAGGTCGGGATGGACCACGTGTGGCCGAACCAAAGTTTCAATGAACTGACTAATTTTGCGACGCCCAATGACCGCATGAAGCCCATCATAGACCTGTTCATCAATGGTAATTGTCAATTTCTTCTGCATGTTACACCTCAACACGTATTTATACGTGAAGAATAAGCGTTTTCAGCGAACAGTTCAATCTTTCGACAAACGTTGAATCAAATTATTCCGCAAACATCTCGGCCAGCGTCGTCAACACCTGGGTTTGGGGTTCACGGTCAAGTTGCCCCAGTTTTTTGACCAATCGGGTTTTATCCACGGTTCGAATCTGGTCGAGCACAATCAACCCCTTCTTCCCGTCGAATTCACACGTCACTCGCGTTGGATAGATGTTGCTGGCTGTCGTCATTGGAGCAACGATGACAGTTCGGATGAATTTGTTCATTTCATTAGGCGAAATGATGACACAAGGTCGGGTCTTCTGGATTTCGCTTCCGATGGTGAGATCAAGGCTGACGAGGTAAATATCAAACCGGTTCATTCCCAGACCCATTCTTCGTCATCCCAGGTGGTTTGACCTGAAGCGTGACGATCAATCAAAACATCATCGTTGCGCTGGGCCATTCCACGAAATGCCTGTTCCCAGTTTGATCGTGCGTGAGGAACCGGAGTAATCACAATTTGGCCATCCCGCACCTCAAGTTCCACTTCGTCGGTCATCTTGACCTGTTGAAGGAACAGCCTGGGAATCCGGACTCCCTGAGAGTTGCCGATTTTGACAATTCGCGTTCGCATACGTGTGGTTCACCAAAAGGAAATGGAAGACGTACTCACACTGTAATTACCAGCCTGCACGGTTGTCAATCTCAATGTTTTCAGCAGAAGAAAGACCCGATGGACACCACTCCAGTGCTTGTTTCCGCAGTTTCTCATTGGGTTGAAGATCGGTAGCGATTCAATTTTTCCTGGCGCTCTTCCACCATAGCACGGGGTTCATATCCTTCCAGCTTTTTGGCTTCTTCGGTAAAAACCAGTCGGAGCGCGTCCCATCCATACACCCGTTCCAAGGCTTCAGCCGATTCAAGCATGGTCAGGATGTGGGGCAGCTTTGGTTGGACATCTTCCCTGCGTCCGGCCAGATGGAGCAACGCCATGGTGTGGTAGAAATTCCATTCTTCCTGGCGGTTGACAATTTCCCACAGCCGTTCGGTTGAACTTTCCTCAATATCCTTGAAAAACGCTTTGGTCGCCCAACGTTCGGGAATCAACGCCAGCGCGCCACCAAGATACGCCCCCAGCAGACCGCCCAAAACCGCCCCACCCAGCCCAAAGTATTTCCACCCGATGTTGGCCATCAGAATGCCTCCGATGAAAACACCAACCAGGAACAGCAGGTGGAAACTGGTGATTCGGGTGTATTCAAGTCCGCTCATTGATCATTTCCCCGGTAAGTCTTTGAACAACGATCTCCGCCCGGATGGGCGCCGGAGAGTAGCCGGTGGGCAGCCTGCTTTGAGGCGCACCCACCGGAACACAGGTCGTGAAGCGTTTGCGCCCGGATGGGCGCTGGAACCAGATTATTCAATGAAGGTTTCGTCAAATTCAATACCACTCATTCTCAGGTGCTCATCGGCTAATACTTTGAAAAAGAAACAGGTCAGTCCTACGATAGAAAAGACAAAAAACAGAAGAGAAATCGGAGGGCTGACCTGTGAGAAAACCAAAAGAATGGGGACAAGGATGCCCCAAACCGGAATGTAG